>NZ_JBTGVG010000043.1:0-513 GCF_054343455.1 Mycoplasma sp. 1012 | reverse complement strand
AGAAAAAGCATAGAAAAAGCAGAAAAAACAATTGAAGAAATAATAAAGAAAAATTCAGAGTTTTCTATTTCTTTTGTGAATAAAAATCATAAATTATGAAACAAAAGTAAAATGTTTTTCATTATTTTTGTTTCTATCTTTAATGATAAACTAGAACTACAAAAAGTAAATAAATGATTGAAAAAAGGTCTAAAAAATTTTGTTGAACAAAAAATAAAAAATGAAAAAATTATGATTAAAAATTTAGAATTTAGTGTAACTAATTTTAAATATTTATTATCAATTTATGATTTTAAAAAATATGCTAGTGACGATTGAAAAGATCGTTTAAAAATATTAAAAAATAAAAAGAAAGTTCGATAAATTCAAATGAAAAAGATAAAAAATATAATAATTTTTCTTCTACATTAAGCGTTCCTTTCTTTACAGTTTTATCTTGTTCTGTTGAAAGTAAAGATTCGAAAATTCATTATGCAATTAAAAAATATGTAGACAAATTAATTTATAAAAAAA
>NZ_JBTGVG010000042.1:0-680 GCF_054343455.1 Mycoplasma sp. 1012 | reverse complement strand
TTATTTTCCTTATTTATGTAATTATTTAATTTATCATATTGTCTTTTTAAAAAAGGTTCTATTTTTTTTCTATTAATATTAAGATAATAAAAACCAAATGAAGAAATAATTTCATTTTTACTTTTTCATATTTGATCTATGTGCTTTAAGTAATCAATTTTTTGTTTTTGTTCAATTATTTCAAAGTAATTTTTAATAAGATCTAATGATGTTCCATATATAACTTTTATGAATCCTTCGTTATTGCTATTTGAATTTGTAATTGAATCATATACACGAGAAATTTCCGCTGTTTTTCTAGAAAAACCAGCTTGTATAATTGAATCAAATATTTTTTTATATTTGTCTGTTTTAATTTTGGATATTGTTATTTCTTCGTTATTTTCAAATTTTATATTATATTTTTCTATAGTTTCAAATTCACTGGTTTTTCTTTTTTCTTTAGAGTATTCAACAAATAAAAAATTATTTTCTATATTTTTTAATATTTTTTCTTTATCTTTTATATTATTTTTTGCATATTCATAAATAATTTTTAACATATTTTTTATATTAGAATCATTTATGGCATATCCTAAAAAAAATAACTGGTTGCTTTATAAACAAAGAAAGTATCCTAGATTTTATTAATTTATATTCATTTTCAAATCTCATATAGTCGCTTTTTGTTATTATAATAT
>NZ_JBTGVG010000041.1:0-1444 GCF_054343455.1 Mycoplasma sp. 1012 | reverse complement strand
AAATTATTCCATTATTTTTTTCAATAATTTCTACAAATTTATTAGAAGAATAAACACTTCCATGATCAGTATGCATAATTCATTTTTCATTAAAACTTAAATCTTTATTGTGTTCTATAACCAAATTTAAATCATTATTTCTTGATAAATTTCAAGAAACAATCTTTTTAGTTTTATGATGAATTGTTGCTGAAAAATATACATGATTAGAATCAAATACATCTTTAGGAGAAGTTATATAAGAAACATCTGTTGCAAAAATATTGTTGTTTTTTCCTTGAAAATCTCTATTAATTATGTTTTCAAATTTTACTGAAGTATTTTTATCTTCTCTTCTTTTGGATTTTTTTCTAACTATACAAAATAAATTTAATTTATTCATAATTCTACCTATTTTCCTGTAATTTATCTTTATTTTATGTTTTTTTTCGATAAAAACTTCAAGTCTTTTTCTTCCATACAAACAGTTATTTTCAGTAAAACCTTCATAAATTAATTTTTCTTCTTGATTCAATTCTTTTGCTTCAACTTTTTTATTCTTGTTTCTGTAAAAAGTTGATTTAGAAATTTTCATAGTGAAGAGAAATTTTCTAAAATTCTTTGCTTCTTTCTTTTCTTTTTTTTGCTCTTCTTCATGTTCTTTTACAACACGATTAAAAATCTCATCAAAAACTTCTTTAGGTAAAACATCTTGATAAATTTTTATGGATTTAATTAAAATTTCTTTTGGGATACTATCTCAAATTTTTTTCTCTTCTTCTGGTGTTAATGTTTTTCTTTTTCTTCCAACACCTTTATTTTTCTTAGGTGATTTTCCTGTTTGAGATTCTAAATTCATACCTAAATTATAAAGTTTAACTTTTTCTTTAAAAAGCATTTTTTTAAAATAAGTTGGTTCTGTTTTTCTAAAATGAAAATATTCAGTTCAAAATAAATCTAAATTTCTCATTTTCTCACAATTATCTAAATATTTTTTAATTCAATATTTTCATTCTTCTGGTTTTAATTGTTTTGACATTTTTCTCCTTAAATAAAAACATAAATTTGGTGTCCCAAATTTATGTCCCTGTTTAGACAATCAGTTATTTTTATTTTTAACTGGAAAACTAAAAAAGCAAGTAAGAGAATTTTAAAAATATCTTACACTTACACTTCCAACACTTTCCTGAACTACTTTCCCTACTACTTATTTAATTTATAAATTCTATTTTTATTAGAACCTTCTTTTATTAGCAACTTTTCTTCAATCATTTTAGTTATTATTTCATTTGCTCTTGAATATTTCACTTTTAATAATTTTTCTATTTCATTAGTTTTAAAAAAATCTTTGTTTTTAGCATAATTAATAATTAATTGATACTGTTTCTCTTTTTTATTAATTTTTATTATTTTATCTCCGGTTTCTATATTTATCTCCGGTGTTTTGTCAAATTTATCTCCGGTT
>NZ_JBTGVG010000040.1:0-1510 GCF_054343455.1 Mycoplasma sp. 1012 | reverse complement strand
ATAGCCAATTTATTTAGTTCGATTGATTTAGTCCTTTCACTTCACAAGCGTAAGTTAACAGCATTAGAAAATATAAAAGCAAAACTCTTAGAAAAAATGTTTGTTTAATACAAAAACTTAAAAAAGAATAAATTTATTTTTCTTATTTTATTAAAATGTACTATATCTTAAATAACATTAGTCCCTTAGAAAAAGGGATTTTTATTTTAAATTTACAAATTTTATTCTGTTTTATTTATTAATAATATTAATATCAATAAAACAATTAAGATTATTATATTTTTCATATTTATTCTATCTTTTTATCAAAAATATAGATACATTTATTAAAACTATATTTAATTTTTTAGAAATATTTAGATTTATAAGCATTTTTACACTATTTTTACAAAATCATTTTACCTTTTTAATCAATAGTCTTTTACGCTTGTGAAGTGAAAGGAGAGAGTCAATGGAAGTAAAAAGTTTTGAAATTTTTTCTTGTTCATTTATTTGTTTTGTTATGTTTATTTTAATTTCAGCAACAATATTGTTCATTAATTTTGGATTTCCAGCTTTCATAACAAATTTGAAAGATTCTCTCGCTAAAGCATTTGCAAGGAATAAATTCGGTTTGTATGTTTTTTCTAATAAAACACCACAAACATTGGTACAATAGAATTTTCCTTCACGGAAATTAACTGTTCCTGCATTTGCACCATCTGTTGTTCATGTTATTGCGTCTTTATATAGAAACTTATCATAATACCCCAATAAACCATTGTTTAAGGTTTGAGATGAATATACAGGAAATTTCTTTATACCGGTTTTGGATTCAGATATTTTTTTAGTTGAAAGGACATAACCTCGAGTAATATTAAACAAATTTTGAATAACGTCCTGTTCTCAAGTGTGAGTTGCTTTTTCAAATTTTAAAGGGAAAATTACAGAATTTTGAGATGGAAACATCTTGTAAAATAGCGATTTTCTAATGTTTTTCAATAAAATGCACTTACGCTTGTGAAGTGAAAAGACTGAATCTAAAGATAAAAGTAATTTTGCTATTTTTGTTTGTTCTTCCTTTGAAGGAACGGTTAGTAAGTTTTTCTCTAATTCTTGAAAATTTATGCTTTTTCCTACTCTAAGTCCATAAGTTAAAGGGATTAATGAGTTAATAAATTTATTGCTTTTAAATACATATTTTCAAAAGAAAGGGTTGTATTTAGAACTACTTGTAAACCGTAAAACACTGTATGCAGGGGATGTTAGTCCTTCTAATTCTGAAAAAGCTAAACCGCAATTATAAGAAGAAAGGTGTAAAACAAAATCGTTTTCTGTAACTCTTTTAAAATTTGCTAAAGATTTTACTTTTGTATTATTTTCTTTTAAAATCATTCCATAATTTATAGATGCAGTTAATTGTGGAAGATATTCATAGCCTCTTTCATCTACTTTTTTCAATATTGAACCAAATAAGTCCTGTTCTCAAGCGTGAGTAAATTCTTTGAATCTTATACTTGGAATGTTTGAA
>NZ_JBTGVG010000039.1:0-3365 GCF_054343455.1 Mycoplasma sp. 1012 | reverse complement strand
TCTCTTACTAAAAAGTAAGCAAGAGAAATTTACACAAAATATCTTACACTACCTTATTTTACTCAAAAATTAGGAGAAAATGGTAAACCAAAATCTAGAAACACTTATATTATGCAGAATTTTTTGCCAGTTTTGTTGTTTAGTTATGAAAATAATATAAAAAATATTTCTGTATCATTACATCCTTTAGATTTGTTTTTATATATTGAAGAATTCCCAAAAACAATTTTAAAAGATTTTAAAATTTTTAGTACTTTGGGCATAAAAATTAATTATAGTTTAACAGCAAGACAAAAGAATAATTTGAATACTAAATTTGAAAATATAAAACATTTTCAATTAGAAAAAGAAAATTTAAAAAGGCAAAATAAAAGAAATTTATCAAGTTATATTGAGTATGATGAGTTAAAAAAAGAGATTAAACTATATGCTAAATTTGATGGAGCTAATGCATCAGATTCTTTAATCAGTGCAATAGTAATCAATAAAATATTTGAAAAAGATAAAGATATTAAGAAAAAACTTTTAATTTTAAAAACAAACGAAAAATTATTTGAAATTAAGCAAAATTTATTAAAAATTTTAAAACAAAATAATTTTGAAGTAAATAAACAGCCAATCTTTTCTCAACCTATTTTTGATATAACCCACTCTGAAGAAGACTTAAAAAGAAATCAACCTCTTTTTAAAGAAAATATAAAAATTTGATATTGTGAAAATAATTTAAATCCAGATAAATGTTTAGTTTGTGGTTATCAATTTTCAGAACATTTAATTTCAGCACATATACATAGAGTTTCGGATGTAAAAAATGAATTTAAAAATAATAAAATTTCTTTCGATAATGCTAATAAATTGATTGTTGAAGGATGTAATGGTTTTTTACTTTGCCCTACATGCGACAAAGAATTTGAATGAGGAAAAATTTTCTTTGATTTAAATTTATATAAGTTTTTTTCTAATCCAGAAAATAAATATATTACAGAAACTATCAACATAACAACAAACAAAGAAAAATTTGAAGAAAACATTAAAAAACATCTAGTGAGAATTAAAAATTTATCAAAATAAAAGTTGAGTTCCAACTTAATTTTTTTATAAATTTAAAAATTTGGCACTTTTTACTTGTGAGTGCTAAAAAATATGCTATAATGTTTTCATAAATAAAAAAATCACTTATTAAAAAGGAGAATAAATATGGCAAAAGAAATAGTATTAGGAATAGATTTAGGGACAACTAACTCTGTTGTTTCTATAATTGAAGATAAAAAACCTATAGTTTTAGAAAATCCTAACGGAAAAAGAACAACTCCTTCTGTAGTTTCTTTTAAAAATGGAGATATTATTGTTGGAGAAATTGCAAAAAGACAATTAGAAACAAATCCAGATGCAATTGCTTCTATTAAAAGATTGATGGGAACAAGCAAGACTGTAAAAGCAAATGGAAAAGAATACAAACCAGAAGAAATTTCAGCAATGATTCTTTCTTATTTAAAAGAATATGCAGAGAAAAAAATAGGAAAAAAAGTTTCAAAAGCAGTTATTACTGTTCCAGCTTACTTTGATAATGCAGAACGTGAAGCAACCAAAACTGCAGGAAAAATAGCAGGATTAGATGTTTTAAGAATAATAAATGAACCTACAGCAGCTGCTCTTGCTTTTGGACTTGACAAAACAGATAAAGAATTAAAAGTTCTTGTTTATGACTTAGGGGGAGGAACATTTGACGTTTCTGTTCTTGATTTAGCAGCAGGAACATTCGAAGTACTTTCTACAAGCGGAGACAATAGGCTTGGTGGAGATGATTGAGACCATGAAATTGTTAAATGACTTTTAGAAAAAATTAAAAGTGAATATAAATATGATGCCACAAACGACAAAATGGCAATGGCTAGATTAAAAGAAGAAGCAGAAAAAGCAAAAATTTCTCTTTCTGAACAATCAATCACTACAATTTCATTACCATTTTTAGCAGTTTCTGAAAACGGTCCAATAAATGTAGAATTAGAACTAAAAAGATCAGAATTTGAAGCAATGACTGCTTATCTTGTAGATAAAACAAGAAAACCAATTATGGATGCCTTAAAAGAAGCTAAACTGGAAGCTAAAGATTTAGATGAAATTTTATTAGTTGGTGGTTCTACAAGAATCCCTGCTGTTCAAACAATGATTGAACATACATTAGGTAAAAAACCAAATAGAAGCATTAACCCTGATGAAGTTGTAGCAATTGGTGCAGCTATTCAAGGTGGAGTGCTTGCAGGAGAAATTGATGATGTTTTATTATTAGATGTTACCCCTTTAACACTAGGTATTGAAACAATGGGTGGGATTGCAACTCCTTTAATCCCAAGAAACACAACAATTCCAGTAACTAAGTCACAAATTTTCTCAACTGCTTCTGATAATCAACCAGAAGTTACAATTTCTGTAGTTCAAGGTGAAAGACAAATGGCTGCAGATAATAAAGTTCTTGGAACATTTAACTTATCAGGAATCGAACCAGCTCCAAGAGGAGTACCACAAATTGAGGTTTCTTTCTCAATCGATGTTAATGGTATTACAAAAGTTACAGCAAAAGACAAAAAAACAAACAAAGAACAAACAATAACAATTCAAAATACATCTACACTATCTGAAGAAGAAATTCAAAAAATGATAAAAGAAGCCGAAGAAAACAGAGAAGCAGATGCAAAGAAAAAAGAGAAAGTAGAAACAACAGTTAGAGCAGAAACATTAATTTCACAATTAGAAAAATCCTTAACTGAACAAGGAGATAAAATTGACAATTCTCAAAAAGAAATGTTAACAAAACAAATTGAAGAATTAAAAACTTTATTAAAAGAAGAAAAAATTGATGAATTAAAAACAAAATTAGACCAAATAGAACAAGCTGCTCAAGCTTTTGCACAACAAAGTGCTAATTCACAAGCAAACGCTTCAAATGAAGATAATGACTCTTTTAAAGCGGATGTTAAGGAAGAATAATTTAAATAGAAAAAGGTAATTTAATACCTTTTTCTATTTTTAATACCTTTAATTGAGGGCAGTAACACATTTTGTGTAAAAATTTCTCAATAGCAAATATTTAAACTAAAATATTTATAAGGAGAAATTTTTTTATGACTAAAAAATTAGAAACTGCTAAAAAACTTTATGAAAAAAACAAACCAAAAACATAAAATTAATTATTTTTCAATAATTCATTAATTGTTTTAAAAGATAAACTTTTTACAATGTTAATTTTATATTTTTTTGGAACAATAGAGAAATTGTATTGAATTTTACTGTTGGATAAATTATAGCTTTCAGGTAGTGTAAGATATTTTGTGTAAATTTCTCTTGCTTACTTTTTAGTAAGAGAT
>NZ_JBTGVG010000038.1:0-4089 GCF_054343455.1 Mycoplasma sp. 1012 | reverse complement strand
ATTTTAGGTATTTAATTTAATTTGAGAAGTAATTTGCTATTCAGTTTTGAAAGAATTATTTGCTCCTGATTAGGAGTTTTTTTATTATTTAAATACTTAAATAATAAACTTTTTAATGAAAAAATTTTTATTAAAAAAAGCAAAAAAATGTTTATAATTTAATGGTAGCAACGTAGAAGGAGAGGGATGGAATTTAAAATTTTAGATTTATTTTCAGGTGCTGGTGGTTTTTCATCAGGTTTTGAACAACATAACGATTTTAAAACTAGTATTGCTGTAGATTTTGATCAAAATGCCTTAAAAACCTTTAAATTTAACTTTCCTAACACTAAAATAATTTGTGGCGATTTGACTTCAAAAGAAGTAAAGTTACAAATTATTGAAACTGCTAAACAAGAAAAAATAAATATGATAATAGGTGGACCACCTTGTCAAGGTTTTAGTTTAAAAGGAAAACTTAAAGGTTTAGATGATCCAAGGAATTTTTTATTTTTAGAATACTATAATTTAGTCAAAGAATTAAAACCAGAAGTTTTTGTTATTGAAAATGTTAAAAACCTTTTAAATACACTAGATGGTTATTTTATTAAGCAAATATATGAAAAATTTACTAATCTTGGTTATAAAATTAATTATGGAATTTTAAATGCTAAAGACTTTGGAGTACCGCAAAAAAGAGAAAGAGCAATTATTATTGGTTCTTTATCTAAAAACATTGAATTACCTATCAAAAATACAGAAAAAATAGTTACTGTTAAAGACGCTATTTCTGATTTAAATTATTTAGAATCTTCAGAAGGTTCTTTTGAAAGTAAATATTTATTCAAGTCTCAAAGTGAATATCAACAGATGTTAAGAGGGGATAAATTATTTAATCATCAAGCAACAAATCATTCACAAATTGCTTTAGAAAAGTTAAAAATGATACCAGCAGAAGGGAATAAAAATCATTTACCTAAAGAACTATGAGGAAAACAAAGATTCAATACAACTTGATCAAGATTAAAATGAAATGAATTTAGTCCTACAATTGATACTAGATTTGATACTCCTTCTAATGGAAAAAATTCTCATCCTGTTTTGAATCGTTCTATTACACCAAGAGAAGCAGCAAGATTACAAAGTTTTCACGATAGTTTTGTTTTTTTAGGACCAAAAACTAGTATTTGCAGACAAATAGGAAATGCTGTTCCACCACTTTTAGCAAAAGCAATAGCAACACAAATTGCAAATTCGTATAATCAAAAAGAAAAAGAAAGTAATTATAAATTATATAATGGTGATGCTTATAAAATAGTTGATGATCTTATTGAAAATAAAATTATGGTAGATCATATTATTTGTGATCCACCTTATAATATTTCAAAAGAAAATAATTTTTCAACTCTAAACTCACCAAGAAAAGGAATTTTGTTTGGACAATGAGATCAAAATTTTGATTTATTTAGTTGAATTCCAAAGTATGTCCAACTTTTAAATGACAACGGTTCAATAATTATTTTTTGTTCTTATAAATATATTAGTTTTATAATAAAAGAACTAGAAAATAATAAAATAGAAGTTAAAGATGTTTTAGTTTGACAAAAAAGCAATCCAATGCCAAGAAATATAAATAGAAGATATGTTCAAGATATGGAATTTGCAATTTGAGGTGTTAAACAAAAAGCAAAATGAATATTTAATAAACCAAAAGAAAAACCATATTTAAGATCGCTTTTTGAGTTCCCTATTGTATCAGGGAAAGAGAAAGTTGATCATCCTACTCAAAAAAGTTTAAAATTAATGGAAGAAATTATCAAAATTCATACAAATGAAGGGGATTTAATTTTAGATCCTTTTATGGGTAGCGGAACTACAGGGGTTGCTGCACTAAAATTAAAAAGAAATTTTATTGGAATAGAAAAAGATGAAAAATACTTTAAAATAGCAAAAGAAAGAATTGAAAAAATAAACATAAAATAATTTTATGGAGGTTTAGTATAATGGTAGTACAATGGATTCCAAACCCATTGGTAAGGGTTCGATTCCTTTAACCTCCGCCATATGTAAAAACACCAAATGGAGTAAAATGGAAAAAGAAAAAAACATATTTAATTATTTAATAAAAAATACGTCCAAATTTAATTTATCAAGTACAAATTTCTTTGAATTTTTAGATTTAAATGGAGCTAAAAAACTGATTTATGCTTTTGAAAAATTAATTTTTCAAGAAAATAAAAAACAAAAAATTTTTATTGCAAATCAAAATAGCGAAAAAGCAGATAAAATTAGTGAAATTTTTATTTCTTTATTTGAATTTAAAGATACTAATCAAATTACAACATTAAGAAAAAAAGATTCTATTTTTTTTCCTTTGTTTGCTTTTGCTTCTAGAAAAGTAGGTTTTGATTATTCTATTTATATTAGTGAAAATCCTTTAAGCAAAGAAATAAGTATTAGCTTTTATAAAGGAAATATGCAGTTTTTGAGCAAAGAGGAAATTGAAAAAATGAAATTTTATTTTGAATATGAAACAAATTTAGAATTTGAGAACATTCAAAAAAATAATAGTTTTTCAATTTTGAAAATTGACAATATTGTTGAAAATTTTGCAACCACTTTAATTAATGATTTTATGCTACGAAAAAATGATTCTAAAATTCTTAATATAGGTTTTTTAAATAAAAATAATGACATTAAATTATTACAACAAAAGATAGTTGGAAAAATGGATTTAAAATTTAATTATTCTCCTTTTAGTATAATTAAAAGTAAAATGATTAATAAACTTTACTTTAATTTATTTAAAAAATCTGATGTTTTAATAGATTATGAAAATGACTTTAATAACATTATTTTTTATGTTAAAAATAAAAATAAATATATAAAAATAAGTGATATTGAACTATTTATTACTATATGTCATTTTTTAAATACTGAATTAAATACTACCAAAATTTTAATGAATAATGAATTATTTAAAATAATAGATTTAGAAGTAATTAAACAGAGACTTTTAAATAAAGAGGGCAGTAACTTAATTAATGTCAATTTGGATTCTAAAATGAATATTACTATAGAACAAAAAACTTCTTTAGTTTTTGACAATCCTTTTAAAAACCTTATTTTGTTTTTAAATTTTCTAAATTATTGTAAAACACAAAATTTAAATTTTGAAAAAATACGTGACTTTTTAAAGAAAATTTATAAATACAACGAATTAGAATTTAATTCCTTAACAAGTAAAATTAATCTAGAAAAAACAAAAAATATTTTCTTTGAAAAAGGATATAAACTGATTTTTGAACATCAAAATGATTTTATGGAAACATTTTATTGTTATTTTGAAAATAAAATGAGTGAAAAAATTTGATTTTTTTATAACTTTTCTTTTTGTAATGCAAAAATTATGTATGAATCCAAAAAAAATGTAAAATATAATTATTTTATGCACAAATTAATAAAAAGGATTAAAAATGACAACAAAATTTAAACAAAAAGAATATAGATTATTAAATAATGGAAAATCCCTTGAAAAAGGAGATGTAATTTCTTTTAAAGCAACTAACACAATGTTTGAAGATGTAGAAATCAAAAATTTTGATAAATTAACAATTATCTCTATTTTTCCTTCTTTAAACACTAGAGTTTGTGATGAACAAACAAAAGAAATTTCTAAATTAGCATCAGAATTTAAAGAAGTAAGATTTATCTCTATTTCACTTGATTTACCAAGTGCTATTGCTGAGTGAAAATCAGTAAATTTATTACCTAATATTGAAATCTATTCAGACTACAAACATAGAGAATTTGGACTAAAATACGGATTTTTAATTGATCAAGTATTTTTACTAAATCGTGGTTATATAGTGTTAAACAATCAAAATAAAGTTATAGATTTTTCATACAACACAGATGTACATGAACAAATAAATTTTGAAAAAATTAGAGAAATTATCAACGAAAATATTTAAATTCAAAATATTAACTTTAAACTGACCAAGCGGTTTTTATTTTCTGCTATCATTGTAAAAATTTCACTTTTTTCTTAAAATATTGTAAATTATTAATCAAAATGTCCTTTTTTTAGCGATATGAAAATAATAATTA
>NZ_JBTGVG010000037.1:0-4147 GCF_054343455.1 Mycoplasma sp. 1012 | reverse complement strand
TCGAAAATTCATTATGCAATTAAAAAATATGTAGACAAATTAATTTATAAAAAAACTAAAAAATAAAATTTAATAAAATTTTTCAATACTTTTTAATGGAAAGGAGGTGAGATATAAAAAAAAGTAAAATTTTATTTTCTTTTTGTGTATTAAGTCCAATTGCTTTAATGACTACCATTTCTTGCAGTGAAACAACACAAAAAGCAGTTGAACAACAAAAGAAAAAATCTATTCCAGAAAAAATAGAAGAATATAAAGATTTAGTAAAAAGACATTATGAAATAATTATTAAAGATGAATTTGATTTGTATAAAACATTTACTGGAAAATATACAAATCCTTCAGCACTGGAAAATATAAGAAACAAGTATGCTCAAAAAATACAAGAAGCATTAGATAGAGTTAAGGACTTTCCTAATGATAAAATTCCTAATGAAGAATATCTTGATAGAGAAATTAATGCCTTAAAAATAGTAGTTTTCGGCCCTTCAGTTTCTTAATAATATTAATCAACCAAAAAATAAAAATGAAAGAAAAACATTATGCAAATAGATATTTAACAAAAACTAAGAAGTTTAAAAAACTTTTCAGGTTTAATTCTTTTTATAATAACTTTGGCTTTTGCAGCAGGATCTGCAGTAGCTCAAAGCGCAGAAGGAGCACTTGCTGCTGGTGTGGGACTTGTTGGTTCAATTTTAGGAATGATTTTCTCTATTTGACCAATAGTGGCTTATATCTTAACAATCATATGAACTAACAAAGATGCAAAAGCATTAAACTAAAAATAACATACAAAGAAAGGAAAAATATGAAAAAGAAGCTTTTATTACTAACTACCCCTATTTCTGTTTTAACAACTGCTGCATTAGCAGTTTCATGTCAATCTTCACTCGATAAAAAGAAAGAAGAATGAATTGATTTAACTGTAAAAGTATCAATTAAACAAAACCAAGCAGAATATGATAAAAAATCAGAAGCTGAAAAGAAAGAATATGAAAAACAACAAAAAGACGGAGCAAGAGCAGCGCTAGAATTATTTTTACCAAAAGATAAGTCTAGTGAATGAGAAAAATTATTGGATGATGATATTGCTAAACTAAAACAAGAATTAGCAAAATAATCATTTCACTAACACTACAGAAATGTAGTGTTTTTTATTCATAAAACTTTTTATTACAATGAAAATCAATGCTCAACTTCAACTTAAACTAAAATTAAAATAAAAAATAAGTTTTTATATCTAAATTTTCAAATATAAAACAAGATTATATAGGTAAAAATTCTTCAAATTTAACAACTTTTTGCCAAATACTTGCTTTTTTTTTTTTTTGTAGAATTAAATTTAAGAAAGAATAAAAAAGGAAGAAAATTTAGAGAATATATATGAAAAAAAGATTAATTACGTATTTAAGTCCATTAGCTATTGTTGCATCTATTTCTGTTTTTACAAGTTGTTCAAATAACAACGATACAAGCAAGGAATTAAATAGTCATATTGCAAAGCAAAATGAAAATAATTTAAGATTAGAAACCAGAATTAATAAAAACGAGTTAGATATTGCAAAATTGCAAAATAAAGAACAAAAAGAAATTGATTTAAGCAAAATTACCAAAAGACAGGGTGAATTAGAAGAAGGATTTCAACAACTATTAGAACAATTAGGTAATAAAGTAAGTGGAGACAATTTAGAAGAATTAATTAAAGGACTAACTAAACTTAAATTCGATGATTTAACAAGAGAAATTACTCAATTAAAAGAAAGAGTAAGACAATTAGAAAATTCTGAACACGAAAGAGAAAGAAAATTCAATGAATTAGATACTGCTTTTAGAAATAAATTAAATTCTTTTGGAACAAGTTCTACAACATCAAGCGGAGAAAATTAGAAATATTAACTTATTAGGGTTAGACAAAAACTTAGCATCGCGTTAAGTTTTTTTTGTTTTCTTTTTAACCGACTTTGTTATTTTTCAAAAAATAAGAGTTTAACTAAGTACATAAAAACTATGAAAAACAAAGGATTTTAGAAGTATTAATTTTTATAGAATAAAAAGAATAAAAGCTTATTTTTACTAAATAGAAAATTAAAAAGATAATCATTAAGTATTATAATTTATATATGAAATTAGAATTATCATCAAAAAGAACTTCCAAAAGAAAGGTAAGTACAAAAAAAGTTAAAAAACCTAGACAAATTACGTGAGATGATTTTACAAGAGAAGAATTAATCGATATAGCAAAAAGATATAAAGAAATTAACGGAGATCTTGGTCCTATAAATAAGAAAAAAGAAACCAAAAATTTAAATAATTTTAGTTATTTAAAATATGCTTTTCTATGGAATTATTTAAGAAAAACAATATAAAATTGAATAAATATAAACGCAAAATAATTCTTATTATAAAATCTTAAATTATTCCACTTTATTAAAACAAAAATTGTATAATTTTAATATACATATTTAATAAAAAGGAAATAAAAATGGATTTGAAAAAATATATTGGTGAAACAAGTTTTTGTGAAAAGAAAGTAATGCTAGAAGAAAATAAAGTTACTAATTGATTAAAAACGGTTGTTGCTTTTGCTAACACAAAAGGCGGAAAAATCATTTTTGGTATTGATGATAATGATCGATTTGTAGGTTTAGTTAATGCTAAAAAAGATTCTGAGAAAATTAGTGAAATAATCAAAACCAAATTAGATCCGATTCCTGATATAGAATTAACTATAGAAAAATATGAAAATAAAGATTTTATAATATTGACAATTTCCCCAGGAAACGAAACTCCTTACTACATAATAGATAACGGAAATAGAAAAATATTTGTAAGAATTGGAAATCAAAGTGTTTCTGCAAATTATGTCCAAATGAAAAATCTCGTTTTAAAAGGAAGCAATAAAACTTTTGATAGTATTGATAGTAATATAAAAAGCGAAAATGCTTCTTTTAGCAAACTAAAAGCTGTTTATTTTCAAAAAACAGGACAAAATTTAAATGATAGTGATTTATTATCTTTTTCATTAATAAACGAAAAGGGCAATTTAACATTTGCTGGTGCCTTGCTTGCAGATGATTATTTTGTCTATCAATCAAGAGTTTTTGCAACTAGATGAAATGGTTTAGATAAAGCAAATAGTCGCCTTGAAGCTTTAGATGATAAAGAATTTCAAGGTTCAATCTTGTATTTACTGCAAAGTGCTGAAGAATTCATTAATTCTAATTATAAAAAAATGTGAAAGAAAACTGATGTAAGTAGAATTGAATATCCAGATTATCCAGAAATCGCTATAAGAGAAAGTATTGTAAATGCCTTAATTCACAGGGATTATACAGAAAAAGGTTCAGAAATTCACATTGATATCTATGATGATAGATTAGAAATTTATTCTCCTGGTGGGATGTCCGATGGTTCTTTAATTCAAGAACAAAATATTTATCAAATTGCTTCAAAAAGAAGAAACCCTATTATTGCTGATGTCTTCAGCAGACTTAATTTAATGGAAAGACGCGGAAGCGGACTAAAGAAAATTATAGAAAGTTACAAAAAGCAAGAAAATTACAACGAAAAATTAATTCCACAATTTATTTCTAATACTAGTTCTTTCTTTATTGTGTTAAAAAATTTAAACTATAATACACAAAATAAAGTGGCGATAAACGGGTATAGTGGCGATAAAAATGATGATAAAGTGGCGATAAATGAGCAAAGTGGCGATAAAAATGATGATAAAGTGGCGATAAACGGGTATAATGGCGATAAAAGTAATGATAAAGTGGCGATAAATGGTCAGAGTGGCGATAAAAATAATGATAAAGTGGCGATAAATGGTCAGAGTGGCGATAAAATTCAGGAACTTATTGTTTTAAATTTTGCAAAACAACAAGAAGAATTTAAATCTAAAGATATAGAAAAACTTTTAAATATTAAATCTTCAAGAGTTAGAAAAATACTTTTAAATATGATTAACAGTCATAAATTAGAATCTGTTGGAGAAAATAAAAACAGGAAATATAAACTAAAAAATAAAAAGCATAATAAAGATCTTAAGAATGTTAAAAATGATGCTAATAAAGAAAATAAAAATTTAGATCAGGAACTTATTGTTTTAAATTTTGCAAAACAACAAGAAGAATTTAAATCTAAA
>NZ_JBTGVG010000036.1:0-5620 GCF_054343455.1 Mycoplasma sp. 1012 | reverse complement strand
ATAATTATTATTTTCATATCGCTAAAAAAAGGACATTTTGATTAATAATTTACAAAAATAGTGTTTTTTTATCATTTTCTTTATTTTTTATTTTTATTTTGTATATATTTTTATTCTTTTGGTAAAATAACGAATTTAACTTCTGTATGTATTTAATTAAGTTATAAATTTTATTAATTATTTTCTTATTTTAATTGTAAAGTTTTATCTCTATGAAATTTTAAATACTTTTCATGATTGACAGAAATTTTAATTCCTATTTTATCTTTTAATGTATTTTGAAAAAAAGAACTTTCGCTTTTTGAAAATCGATTTTCTTTTGTTAGAACATTTCCATCATTATCAAAAGAAATTAAAAATTTATCAAATAATTTATCATGATTTGCACAAAAAATAAATCCATTATAATGATCACAAATTTGCTCTCTTTTATCTTTAATGTCTATTTTTTCTTTTAAGATTTCATTAACAGGTTTTATATGGGAAGCAATTAACAACTCTGGAATATCTATATCGCAATTTTGAAAAGCACATTTTTCAGGATAAAAATTAAATAAATATTGTCTAAAAAGTCTTCTATATTTATTTTCATTTTCAGGGTTTTTAAATTTATTTCTATTTATTGTTTCTAATTTTAATTCTCTTTCTATATCCTTTTTATAAAAATCTGAATATATTTGTGGAATTTCGTTTAAAAAGAAATCAAGTATTTTAGAATTATGAATAATATAAACATTATTTTTATAATTTAATTTATAAATTTCTTTATTTTCTTGTTCATTTATGCAATTAAGAATTTCTTCGTTAGTTACTCATCTTGAACTCGAAGTTCCTGATTGCATTGATTTGCTTTTTAGAAATTCTTCTGGATTTATTATAAAAAATATTGTATTAGAATAATCTAGTTCTTTTGTGTTTGAAAAAGGAACATAAACATTTATAATCAAACACTTTTCTCTTAATTTAATTAACTCCCTAAATTTTTTATTGCTTGTAATGGCTATTTTTTTAGCATCATTTCTTCCACCATTATCTGTATGTTCGATAAAAATATTGTATTTTTTATTGTTCAAGTTTAAAGAAAAAATTTCTTTTGATTCAAAAAGTTTTTCATATTTAACAACATTATTATTTTTTGATAAAAATTCAACAAGAATTTTCATAAATTTTTCTTTATCCTTGTTATTTTTCCCTTCTAATGGATGTATTGTTTCTAGGTTTTCAATTTTACTTCCAACAATATGATTGTATTTTAGCATTATTTATACTCCAATAATTTTTCAATAACTAAAGCTACTACAAAAATATTAACCGAATTCCCTAATTGTTTATATGTATAATGATCTTTGTGATTTTCATTTAATTCATTATGTAAAATAAAGTTTTTTGGGAAAGTTTGAAGGTTTGCTGCTTCCCTTGGAGTAATGTATCTTCATTTGTTTTTTTCTTTATCAAAAAGCATTGATGTTTGTACCATAGCAACTAAAGTAGGGAAAATTTCCGCTTTTTTGCACCTTATTCCAGATTGTCTCATTTGAATAAATGTATTTTTAATATTTCTAACTTCTTTCCCTGCTTGTCATTCAAATTTTTTATCTCTTAGTTTTCAAGAAGAAACATTGTGTTTTTGCATTCATTTCTTTATGAAAATATAATTTTCTTGAAAAAATTCTCTCATATTTTCTAAATATTTTTTTCTTCAAGGAACTAAACCTTTTAACTCATAATTTTGATCAAATTCATCTAATCAGATTACCGGTAAAGTTCTTGTTTCTGGAAATTTTACTTCCCTAACAAATTCATCTCATGCATTTAAAATCTTAATCAAATATTCATCTTGTAAGAAATATTTTTCATCGACGTTTTTTTCTAAAATATTAATAAATTTGTTTGATTTTTTTGAATCAAAAGAAAAAATAAAATCTTTTTGTTCTATTTTATTTTCTTGTTTTTCTTTTAATATACCAGGAATGAAAACTCTTTCTCTGTTTTGTGGAATTCCAAAACTATGCGGAGATAAAATTAAGGGTTTTTCTGGTATTAAATAATTCAATTCTTCTTCTAATACTTTTTTTATTATTGTTCAAGTTCTACCTTTATCATGTTTTACCAAATGTTTGACATTTTCAAGAAGAATATATTTAGGTTTTTTTGCTTTTAAAATTTTTACTATATCAAAAAATAGAGTTCCTCTTATTTCATCTTCAAAACCTTTTTTATTCCCTGCATTTGAAAACGTTTGACAAGGGAAACCTGCAAATAAAATATCATGTTCTGGAACTTGCGAACAATATTCATCCAATAAACGAATATCAATAATTTCTTCTTTACTCTTTTTAAAATTATGTGAATAAACTTTTATTGCTTCTTTATCAATTTCACTGCTAAAAACACATTCAATTTCAAAATTTTTATTTTTTGCTACTTTTTCAATAGCTTTATAAAAACCACCAATCCCAGCAAACAAATCTATAAATTTATATTTCATTATTACTTATTTCTTTATTTTTCCTTTCTAAAAAATCAAGGTACACTATATTCAAAAGGTTTTTGTGCATTTAATTTTAATATTTGTGCAGCTAACGATCTCTTATTAGTTAATGATAATGGATCTTCGTTATTTCAATTAATTCCAAAATAACTATGTGTAATTGTTTCATAGTTTCAAGATTGTAAAAATGTTAAAGATGCTCCTGAATTTATAGTTGAAATATAACTGTTATTTTCTCCTAAAATTCCTGTACCTGAATTTCCATTATTAAAGAAAGTAGGAGTATATCCTTGTTGTCTAGATAACCCAACATTTCCTGAAGAGCTACCTGCTCTGTTAATTAGATAACCTGATTGTTTTCCATATGGAAAACCATTCATTGCAAAGTTTTTAAGATTTGCTCCAAAGAAAATCGCCCCCTCTACACCTGTATAATCTAAATTAGTATTTGGTAAAGTAAATCAGTTTTTAAAATATGCAACCATATCCATTTTACCTTCTAATTGTGCTTCTTTAATAAGTTCAAAAGCATCTACCACAAATACAGTCATATCAACAAAATTACCTGCTGTGTTGTTATTTCCGTTTTTGTCATATTGATTTAATCCGGTTCATATAATACCAGCAGTTGCTTTGGAAATTCTGTTAGATCCTGATCAATAAGAATATCCTGATTCTACATTATTATCAAAGTTATTAGATGTTTTAACAATATATTTATTAGCAACTTCTGTTGGTAAATTATTATCATCAAATTTATAGTTTTTTCCTGCTTCTACATGGTTATTTGTAATAATATAAAATTTACCATCATTAGGATTACTACTTACTTTTGCAAACATTGTTGCAGAACCAAAACCATAAGCGATTGCTCTTGATCTTACGTTATTAACTAAAGGAATATCTTTTCAGTCTTTGTGAAGAAATTCATTATCTTGTTTATATCCGTTATGTAATTCATAACTAACATTTTGATTTGGATTGTATTCATTACTTAAAATTACTTCTTGTGGTGTAAAGAAAGTAATGGGTTGATTTTCTTGATTATAATCTAGATTTTTATAACTAAATAGATTAGTTTTTTGACCAAAATCTTCGTGTTCAATTGCGTTTGTATAATTTAGTGAAATAGAAGCACCAGCATTATTTATTAAAAATGCTTTATTTTTATTAAATTTATCAAATTTAGTTTCATCTAGTGTTTCTTTAAAAGTAATTGCTTCTTTGTATGGATTTCCTACAAGAAGTTTATAGTTTTTATCTTCCAATTCCACTGTGAATTTTATTCCTTCATTTTGCTGATATTTAGCTTTAATAACAAAATAAAATCTTGGATGTTCTCCTCCATTTAACTTGTTGATTATAATGGTTTGTTGCCTAAAAGAAATTTCTTTACCAAGTATTAGATCTTCAAAATTAAACTCAAAGTTGTATCCTTTGTCCAAAGAAGAAATATTTGTTAGTCTTTGATCATTTTGAACCAAAGTATTTCCAAATAAGTGAAATTTAATTTTTCTATTTGTAGAATTGTTGCTTAAAAAGGTTTTTTCTATATATTTGTTTTTTAATGTTCAACTTGCAACTTCTGTTTGATTATCAAAAGATCATAATAAATCTTTTTGATAAGGTTCAACTTCTCTTTCTCTTGTTATTTCTGAAGAAGATTCAAAAACAGTTTTTAACTCTTTTTTAGCAAAAGTTAATTCCTCTTTTGAATTAACTGATGAAGCAAAACCTTTAATTTTATATCATACATTTCCTTTAATAATGCTGTTGTTATTTTTAGGATTTGTATATTGTAACTTAACATAAATAGAGTTATTATCTATGTTTTTAGCTTCAGCAATTGAAATATTGCTTGTATTAATTTTGAAATTGTTATAAGTGATTTCACTTGTTTTTAAAGATACATAATTTGAAAGATCGTTTGAGTGATTGTTTACTTTATTTTTGAAATCATTTGCACTAATTTGCTGTATATTTCCTGTATTTATGTTTAAATCGCTATATTTAATACTGTTTAAAATTATTTCTGGATACAAGTTTTCTTTATAGTCATTTGTTAAATTAACTAAAGTAATATCCTGATTATTTGTATAACGTTTTTCAGTATTTTCTTTATTTATAAAACCTAATTTAAATGTTAAACTTCCTTCATTTGTGCTTCTAACATCGTAAAAGTATATAAAGTATTTATTGTAAATATTAACTAAATTTAAATTATTTTCTGAATCATTTGAGTTTTTAATTGATGTTTGAGAAGTAAAAAAACCATTTACAGATGAATTTTTATTTGAAACATCTGCATCATCTTTATTTGCACTTCCTGTGTTTGATAAATTACTAAAATTCTTGTCATTAGAATTAGAACTATCTGAATTTGTGTTTTTAAATTTTAATAAGAAATTGAGTGCTTCAAAAGCTTTTTGTTCTATTATGTCTTTAGGATCTAAAACTCTAAATTGAAGATTTTGTGATTTATCAATCACTCCATCAACTCTTCTGTAATCAAAATTTGAACTATTAATTTGATTAATAATTGTTTTATCATTTTCATCAATTGTTTCTTTATTAGTAAAATCATTTTGTGTAAATCATTCATTTTCATTTATTGGTTTAATATCTCTAAAACTTAAAGGTTTAAAGAAATTAATTGTTTTTAAATGAGAATTAATAAATGCTGTAGTATTTAATTTTGGTAAAGGTGCTTCTATTCCATTTTTTTTATATCATAGAAAAACTTTAGCTTGACCACCATTAGTATTTCCTGTGTTATTAACTATATCCTTAACTTCTTTAACAAAAATTTCATATTTGCCTATTTTTGGCATTTTATACGATGTTTCTAATGCTTCTTTAGCATCTTTAGCATTAAACATTGTGTGATTTATATTTGGATTTTTAAATTCTATATTACTTCAAAATAGATTAGCAGAAGGAGTTGAAGTAGTTTTTCCATTAGTTGTAACTTTATTAGCTTCAGTTACAATTTCAAGAATTTTTGCTTCATCTCTTAGATCTTTATCGCTAGCATCAGATTTTGAATTATTTAAATAATAATTAAAGGTAGTTGATTAAACAGGGACATAAATTTGGGACACCAAATTTATGTTTTTATTTAAGGAGAAA
>NZ_JBTGVG010000035.1:0-6574 GCF_054343455.1 Mycoplasma sp. 1012 | reverse complement strand
ATCTCTTACTAAAAAGTAAGCAAGAGAAATTTACACAAAATATCTTACACTACCCGAAGCAATGTTTGCACATGTGCCAGGATTAAAAGTTGTTATGCCTTCAACACCTTATGATACAAAAGGTTTAATGATTGCAGCTTTAAATGATCCTGATCCTGTTGTATTTTTAGAACCTAAAAAAATCTATCGTTCTTTTAAACAACAAATACCAGCTGAAATTTATGAAGTTCCAATTGGAAAAGCAAACGTTTTAGTAGAAGGAACAGACTTAACATTAGTAACTTATGGTGCACAAGTTCACGACTCAATCGAAGCAATTAAAAAACTAATAGAAGAAAAATCCTCAATTAGTGTAGAATTGATTGATTTAAGAACAATTAAACCAATAGATACAGATACAATTATTAATTCTGTAAAGAAAACAGGAAGATTATTAGTTGTTCATGAAGCTGTTAAATCATTTTCAGTTTCTGCAGAAATTATTACAAGAGTTAATGAAAAAGCTTTTGAATACATTAAAGCTCCTTTAACAAGATTAACAGGTTATGACATTACAGTTCCTTTAGCAAGAGGAGAAAAATATCACGCAATTGACAGTGATAAAATTGTTGCAAAAATAAAAGAAGTAGTAGGATTTAAATTCTAAAAGAAAGGAAAATATGAATAAAATAATTTCAACCCCTTTAGCAAGAGCAATTGCTGCAAAAATGGGAATTGACATTAATCAAGTTAAAGGTACAGGTCCATTTGGAAGAATTTTAAAAGATGATGTTTTATCTTTTAAAAGTGCACCTAAACAAGAAACAGTTGCTACAACTTCAGCTAAAGTTGAATCAGCTGCTTCAGTTAATTATTTAGATGGTAAAAGAGAAAAAATTACACCAATTAGAAAAGCAATTGCAAAAGCAATGATTAATTCAAGAGATTCAGTTGCTTACTTCAGTTTAGTTAACGAAATCGATATGACTAAATTATGAGATTTAAGAAAATCAATTGTAGAAGATGTACAAAAAACTACAGGTGTAAAATTAACATTTTTACCTTATATTGCAAAAGCAATTTTAGTAGCATTAAGAGAATTTCCAATTCTTGCTGCTAAATACGATGAAGCAAATTCAGAAATTGTCTTTCCAACAACATTAAACCTTGGAATTGCTGTGGATACAGAAGCGGGATTAATGGTTCCTGTTGTTAAAGATTCACAAAACTTAACAATTGTTGAATTGGCAAAAGAAATTTCAAGATTAGCACTTGCTGCTAGAGATAGAAAAATTAAACCAAATGAAATGTCCGGTGGATCATTTACAATTACTAACTATGGTTCAGTAGGTGCTTTATTTGGAACACCAGTTATTAACTATCCAGAATTAGCAATAGCAGGAGTGGGTTCAATTGTTGACCGTGCAGTAGTTAAAAACGGAGCAATTGTTCCAGGAAAAATTATGAATTTAACTGTATCAGCTGATCACAGATGAATTGATGGAGCAACTGTAGGAAGATTTGCTTCAAGAGTTAAAGAACTATTAGAAAAACCAGAAATTTTAGGAGTTTTATAAAATGCATAAATTTAAATTTGCTGATATAGGTGAAGGATTACACGAAGGTGTAGTTGCTGAAATCTACAAAAAAGAAGGGGATATGGTTAATGAAGGAGATTCTTTATTTTCTGTTGAAACAGATAAAGTAACTTCAGATATCCCTTCTCCTGCAACAGGAAAAATTGTTAAGGTTTTAATGGCTGTTGGAGATACAATCCATGTTGGACAAGAAATTTATCACATTGATGATGGAAAAGGTGATGCTGTTGCCCAAGAGTCTAAAAAAGAAGAGTCTAAAAAAGAAGAATCTACAGGTGGAGGTGCTTCTGTTGTAGGGGAAGTGAAAGTTTCAAATCAATTATTTGATTTATCTTCATTAAAAAAACCTTCTACAACTGCTACAACTAAAGTTGAATCACCAGCAGAAACAAAAGAAGCATCTTCAAATAAAGAACAAGGTAAAGCATATACAGGAAAAATTGAAGAAGAATTCGATGTTATTGTAATTGGATCAGGTCCTGGTGGATACCTAGCAGCTGAAGAAGCTGGTGGAGCTGGACTAAAAACATTAATTATCGAAAGAGAATTCTGAGGTGGAGTTTGTTTAAATGTTGGATGTATCCCAACAAAAGCACTTTTAAAAACAACAGAAGTTCTTCATTCAGTTAAACACGCTACAGAATACGGAATTACAGGAAATATAAACGTAAAAATTGACTGAACTAAAATGCATGCAAGAAAATCTGAAGTTGTTAAACAATTAACTTCAGGTGTGCAAGCATTAATGAGAATGAATAAAGTAAAAACTATTTTTGGAACCGCAAAATTTGTAGGTGCTCACGAAGTAGAAGTTGATTCTAAAGTTTATAAAGCTAAAAATATTATTATAGCTACCGGTTCAAGTGATAGAAAAATCCCTTTACCTGGATTTGAACAAGGTTATGCTGAAGGAAAATTAATCACTTCTAAAGAAGCTATTAATTTAGAAAAACAACCAAAATCATTAACAATTATTGGTGGTGGGGTTATTGGAGTTGAGTTTGCTCAAGTTTTTGCTTCAGCAGGAACAAAAGTAACAATTATCCAAAACTTATCAACTGTGCTTGGAATGCTAGATAAAGATATTATTAAACAAGTTTCAAATGATTTAGTAGAAATGGGTGTTGAAGTTATAGCAAATGCCAACACAACTAAATATGAAAAAGGTAAAATTTTCTATGAAGTTAATGGAAAAGAAGAATCAATTAAATCTGATTTAGTTTTAGTTTCAGTAGGTAGAGTTCCTGAATCTCTTGGATTAGAAGAAGTAGGAATTAAACTCGGAGATAGAAAACAATTAGTAGTTGATGAATACTGTCAAACAAATGTTGAAGGAGTATATGGAATAGGAGACGTTGTAGGACAAGCTATGCTAGCTCACGTTGCTTATCGTCATGCAGTTGTTGCTGTTTCAAATATTCTTAAAAAACAAGTAAAATACTCTTCAAAAACAGTTCCAGCATGTATTTATACACACCCTGAAATTGCTGTTGTTGGTTTAACAGAAGATCAAGCTAAAGAACAAGGTAAAGACTTTATTGTTGCAAAACACCAATTTACTTTCATCGGAAAAGCATTAGCAGCTCATGAATCAAAAGGATTTGCTAAATTTATTATTGATAAAGAACATGGAGAAATTATTGGTTGTCACATCATTGGTGCTGCAGCTACAGATTTAATTTCTGAAGTAGTTCTTGCAATGGATTTAGAATCAACAATTTATGACATCGCTTCAACAATTCACCCACACCCAACATTTAGTGAAGTGTTATGAGAAGCAGCAAGAAACGCAGTTCACCAATTAAACAAACTTAAAAAATAAGTTTTAAAATATAAATAAATAAATAAACACCACTTTAAAATTTAGTGGTGTTTTATTAATTTTATTGAATTTTTACCAAACAGAAATAATTTTCATTTTAATAATATATTAATATAATAGTTAAATTTGATAAATTTGAGCAAATTTTTAATATTATATTAAATTTTATAAATAAATTAATGAGTATTAATAAATTTTTATGAATTTTTGCTATAATTTAATTGTAAAAAACATAAAGGAGATTATATGAAAAAAAGTATCAAAAAGAAATTTTTAATGACATTATCTTTACCAATTATTACATTTAGCACCATTTTTCCTACAATAAGTTTTAAGGAAAAAAGCGACAATAACAGTCAAAAATATATTGAATTTACATATAATTCATCAGAAAACGAGAAAGACAAATCATCAAATAACACCGAGTTTTGAAAAAATAAAAATTTAAAATATATTTCAAAATTTGCAGAAAAAAATAAACTATTAAAATTTGAATTTAGTTTAATTGAACCAAAAATTTGAGTTTATGGTTCAGAAAAATTATTAATAGAATTTATTGATAAAGAGTTAAAAAACAATTTAAAAATAAATAAATTTTCTTTAAAAAATATTGTTGATAATTTTAACACTATTAAGAATTATATTCCAGATTATTATAAAAGCGAATACAAGCAAGAACAAAAGGATTCTAAATATAACAATATTTCCTTTGAAAAATTGTTTAAATTAATAGAAATATATGATGAAAGACAAAAAGAAAATAATTCTAACCTTTATATAAAAAACGAAAATAATATTGGAATAATGGAGACCAGAACAAAAGATGATCAAAACAATTTAAATATAAATAATAGCAATTTTAAAAATAGATTAATTGTTGCTAAAGATTTTGATAAATTAGATTCTAATGTTTCAAATCACGGTACAAACGTAACTTCAATCGCCACAGAAAATGAAGGAATAGATAGATTTTCTTCAATAAATTACGCTAATTTTTCTTCTTGAAATGAATGGAGAAAAAAAATAGAGTGATTAATTTTAGAAAGAAAAGTGAAAGTGATAAATCATAGTTATGGAACTAACGGAGATAACGATGAAAATGAAGAAGCAGAAGAATTTTTAAACACAATTGCTAGAAAATATGGAATTATAAATGTTTTTAGTTCAGGAAATAATGATGACGAAAGAGAAACTGAAAATGAATTTATAAATTCATACAAAAAAGCATATAATAATATTGTAGTAGGTTCATCTTATTATGATTTTGATAATAATATTATGTTAAAGTCTGATTTCTCAAATTATTTATTGCATGAAAAAGATAAAGAATTACCTCACCCACTTCTTGTTGTTCCTGGGGAAACTTTATTTCTCAATGATAAACCAGAAAAAACATTAATTGGTACAAGTTATTCTGCACCGATTGTTACTGGAGTTATTTCTCTATTAATGAGAACAAAAGATTTAGATTTTGGAATTTTAAATCCTTTAATTTATAAATCAATTCTGACTACATCTGCTGATACTGAAGATTATAATGGAGCCATTGTAAAAAATACAAATGGTTTGGATAAAAAAATAGGTGCTGGCTTAATTAAATACTCAAAAATTTTAGATGCTAAAAATAATTTAAAAACAGTTTCCATTCCTTTTGAAGATAAAGAAAAAAAATATGTATTAACTTCTGAAAATATTCATTTAAATAAAGGTGAAACATTACAAGCATCTATTGCTTGAAGTTATAATGCAGGTTTACTAAAAGAAGAGGAAAAAATCCCAGAAGTAGGATGATGAGAATTTTGAAATTATTGAAAAAAAGATGATTGGAATAAAAAACATATTTCATCAAAACAATTAAAAAAAGAAGAAACAATAAAAAGACAAAATAATTTAAAATTTTCTAATTATAATTTAATTTTAGAAAAAAAATTAAAAAATAATACATGAGATAAGGTTGTTGAAATTAATTCAAAAGATTCTAATGTTGAATTTATTAGATACAAAGTAAATGAAACTGGTGATTATAGATTAAGAGTTTTAAATAAAGAATCAGCTTTATTTAAAAATTCAGTAGATGATTTATTAGCGTTATCTTATGTTAAAAAATAAATTATTTTTTTCATTTATTTTGCCCATTTCTGTATTAACAACTTTTGTTTCTTGTAACATAAATGCACACTCAATTGATGAAAGTGAGCAATATAATATATATAAAAAGGAATTTAATAAATATCAAGAAAGTAAAATTATAAAAAATAATAAAAATTTTACTTTCTTAACTAATAGCGAAAACACCAAAAATGAATTGCGAGAATTTTATATTATTCAAAATGAAGAAGATATTAAGCAAATAAAAGATATTTTTGCATCTTATATTGAAAAGTATAAAGAAGAAAAAAATGAAGCGAGATTTAAAAACGAAAATCTATATAATTCAATCAATTATCAAAATTTATTAATTTATTTAAACAAATTAGACTTAAATAACAATATATATATTTTCAATAATTTTGCTAAAAGTAGAGATTTATTTGCCACTTTTCAAAATTTGTATAAAAGTTCAGATTCAGATTTTAATAAGATAAATAATTTTGAAATTGAGATTCCTTATTATTCAATAGTACAAAAAAATAAAAATGAATTAATTTTTAATTCCGCAGATTTAGAACATTATTCATATTTAAAGAGCAAAAATAAAGAAGAACCTATTTTTAAAACTACTGAGTATTTTTGACCAACTTTTAGTTATACTGCTTTTAAAATTTCTAAATCATTATTCTCAAATGATGAATTAAATAATTTACAAATAAAAAGCAAATTCTTAAATTACAAAGAATTTAGAGAATTTATAAAAAAATAGCTTTAAAGAATAAAGAAACACCACTTCAAAATTTAGTGGTGTTTTATTAAAACAATATGAACAAATAGTATAATTTATATATACAAATGGAGGTATTATGTCATTAATTAAAAAAGTATTTAACATAGGTTTACTAACAGTAATTTCAGCAACTTCTTTTATTTCTTGTAGTCAAATACAAAAAGAAGAAAAAAGAGATATAGGTAAAAAAGAAGAAGAAAAATTTGAATGAAAATATGATGAAACAAAAATAAAGGAAATAAAGTGGGACAAAAAACTTAACATTAGGTTAAGTTTTTTTGTTCGCCTTATTAA
>NZ_JBTGVG010000034.1:0-7123 GCF_054343455.1 Mycoplasma sp. 1012 | reverse complement strand
CTCTTACTAAAAAGTAAGCAAGAGAAATTTACACAAAATATCTTACACTACCAATTTTTTATTTTAGTTGATAAATACGTCTTCAATAATAGTGTTATTAGCATTTCTGAAAATTGTTAAAGGTTCTTCTTTATTATCTGTTGTTACTTTAACAAATTTAACAATTATATAGGATTTTCCTTTTTCTGGGATATCGTTAAATACAAATAAGAAACGATTTAAATTGTTTTCACTTGCTGTAACGCTTGAAGTGTATTCAACATAATTTTCTTGTTCACTACCTTCTTTTTTAACTAATTTAAATTTACCTGATGTTCTATCATATTCTCTAATGGTTAATTTATAAGTTGAACCATTTTCAATAGATGTAACATTAGAAGCGATTGTAAATGGTT
The DNA here is from genome assembly GCF_054343455.1 of Mycoplasma sp. 1012. Classification (NCBI taxonomy): domain Bacteria; kingdom Bacillati; phylum Mycoplasmatota; class Mollicutes; order Mycoplasmatales; family Mycoplasmataceae; genus Mycoplasma; species Mycoplasma sp. 1012. The sequence goes on along the minus strand of NZ_JBTGVG010000034.1, from coordinate 6,728 downwards.
TTTTAGCTTGATCACTTTCTGCAACTTCACTTGAAGCAACTCTTTGTGCACTAATTAAACGTGATGTGGTGGTTAATTGCTTAATTAAACTTTCTGATTCAAAAGATAATTTAGTTGCTTTTGATTTATCACTTTCGTTTTGTTCACTAACTAATAAATCTGAAATTAAATAAGTTTTTTGACCTTGTAATTTATCAAATTCAAAAGTTAAAGGTTTTGAAGTATCTAAATAAACTTGTGATTTAGTTTCTATTTCTTTTGTTTGTTTATAACCTGTAGAACCTAATGAAATTTCACTTAATACAACTCAAACTTTTTTATCTTTTATTTGTTCAGGTTTGCTGAAAGTTAATGATACTTGTGTAGATGTAGCTGTTTTATTTGGGGTTAAAATAAAGTCACCACTTGAAATATCTGGAGTTTTGGTTGTTGTAAATGCATAGAGTTTATTTTCATTTTCTGTGCTTAATTCTACTTGTTGAAATTCACTATATGAATTTTCTCCAGTTTTAGTAGCTCTTGAAAATTTAAATAAATAATTGGTTTCTGGTTCTAAATTTTTTAATGTAACTATTGCTTTGTTTTTATAACCTTCTACTACTCTAAAATCTTCGTTAGCTAAAGTACTGAAATCTGCATCTGCTTCTTTTTTGTATTCAAATTTATACTTATATTTAGAATCATCAAAATTTAAATCTGTATTTTTTGATTCAAAGTTAAATTCTGCTGAAGTAGAAAATAAATTAGTTTGACTTACATATAAAAAGTTTTTTTCTTCTTTTTTGTCTGAACAAGAAATCAAAGTAATAACTGAAGCAGAAACTGTGCTTAGTGCTAAAATAGGCTTTAATAATTTATGTTTTTTCATTTTATCCTTTACAATCTTTATAATTACTAAATTTTTGTTAAATTAATATATGTTTAATTATATAATAAAAATGCAAAAAAACCTTAATTTTTATGATACTTTAAAGATTTTTTTACCTAATTTTATGTATTCTTCAATATTTTTGCTTAAAATTTGAAAACTATTAATGTATAAATCATCATTTTTTAGATTGATTCCAGCTTCTTGTAGAATTATAGATGGTTTATCTTTTCCACCTGCTGATAAGAAATTATGAATATAATTTTCTAATGATTTTGGTCCATTAATTTTGTAATCATTAAAGAAATAATTTGCAACTAAAAAACCAATTGCATATTTATAAACATAGAAATCTAAATAAAAATGAGGAACAATTGTTGCAAAAATTAAACTTTTTTCATTTTTAAAACCAGAAGCAAAATATTCTTTATATGTGTTAGAATAAATTTTTGCTAAATCATCAAATGTAGAAATTTCTTGATTTTTGTCTATTGCATTATAAACGTGATACTCATAATTTGATCAAAAGGTTTGTTTAACAACAGTGGAAATAAAATCTTGAATATTTTTTCTTAATATTTGTAACTTGGCTAAATCATTTTTAGCATTTTCTTTTAAATAGTCACTAACTACTAATTCATTAAATATTGATGCAATTTCAGCTAATAAAATAGGATATTCTGCATTGTTTTGATCTTGATTTTTATTGGAGTAATATGTGTGCATTGAATGTCCCATTTCATGAGCAAGAGTTAAAACAGACTCTAAAGTGTAATCTCAATTCATTGAGATAAATATCTTATCTAAACCATAAGCATTACTAATTGAATATGCACCAGAAGTTTTTCCATCACAATTCATATAATCAATTCATCTTTCATTAAAAGCTTTTTGAGAAACATCGTTATATTCTTGTCCCATTATGCTTAAAGATTTTTTATAAATTTCTTGTGCTTCTTCTACTGAATATATTTCTTTTTTATCAACTAAATCAACAAATGAGTCGTAATATTCTTTCTTTTGGTTGAATTTAGCTTTAAAAAATAAAGAATCATATTTTTGAAATTTCTTTAATAATGGTTTTAATTTTTTAACATTATTAAAGAGAGTTTGGAGCATATTTTCTTCAATATAATCTTCACTTATAAAGGATTCTACGGAAGAATTGTATTTTCTTTTAAGAGCAAAAGTAGAAATTCTTGAAAAATGCTGGATTAAAAGTTTTGCATAAGTGTTTTTATTTTTAAAATAAGAATTAAGATAACTATTAAAAGCAGTTTTTCTTAAATTTCTGTCTTTGTTTTTCATTAATAAAGAATAATTACTGTGAGTAATTTTAATTTTTTTGTTTTTAGAAGTTGTTCCATAACCTAAATCAGTTTCAACATCACTTAAAACTTGAAAAATTTCAGAAAAATCAGGATTTGCTTTATTGATGTCTAAAAGAAAATTTTCGATTTCATCGCTTAATTTGTGTTTTTGGAAATCTAAAATTTGTGTTAACTCATATTTAAATGATTTTAGTCTTTCATCCTTTATTCATTCTTTGATTTTGTCAATATTTTTGTATAAACGGTTTATTTCAGAACCATTTTGTTTATTAAATTCATCTAGATCATTTTCAAATTTTACTTGAATTTTACTTATGATTGGATCAACAGAGTTTATAGATAGTTTATTAGATAAATAGTTAATTATTTTGTTTAATTTTAGCTCATTTTTATTTTCTAGTTCTTTAAAATAAATAAAAGATTCAATATTTTCATATTTTGAATCTTTATATTTTAATTCTTCATTTTTACTTATTCAATATTCTTGAATAATAACTTCAATTTTTTTATTTTCAAGAAGACTTTCTAAATCGAAACGATATTTTTCTGGAATATCAGAATATTTTTTATATGATTTCATTTTCTTTTTTAAATGTTTCAAGTAATAATCTTACTTCTTCTTCTGTATCACATTTAATTGCTTGATGTGATAAAGCATGAGCTTTTTTATAATCTATTTTAGAAATTAATTTTTTTGCTTCTAATAAACTTGTTGCTGACATTGAAAATTCATCAAGACCCATTCCTAATAATAAAGGAATTGCATTTAAATCTCCAGCCATTTCTCCACACATTCCTGCTCATTTACCGGCTTTGTGTGCTCCATCAATTGTCATTTTAATTAATTTTAAAATTGAAGGATTTAATGGTTGGTATAAGTAAGAAACTTTTTCATTCATTCTATCGGCAGCCATGGTGTATTGCATTAAATCATTTGTTCCTATTGAAACAAAATCTGCATATTTACAAAATTGTTCACTTAAAACTGCTGCTGCTGGTATTTCCACCATCATTCCTACTTCTATTTTGTCAGATACTTTATGACCTTCTGCTTTAACTTGTTCCAACACTTTTAAGTAGATTTCTTTTGCTTGTTTGAATTCATCAACTGTTGCAATCATAGGGAACATAATTGCTAAATTTCCGTAATAAGAAGCTCTGATTAAAGCTCTTAATTGTGTTATAAAAGTTTCTTGTTTATCAAGAGAAAGTCTAATCGCTCTGTAACCTAAAAATGGATTCATTTCTTCAGGGAATTTAAAGTATTTTAAAGTTTTATCCCCACCAATGTCAAGAGTTCTTACAACCACTTGTTTTCCTTGCATTTTTTCTAAAACTGCTTTGTAAGAGTTAAATTGTTCTTCTTCAGAAGGTCAGTTTTCTGCATCCATATATAGAAATTCACTTCTAAATAATCCAATAGCATCGGAGTTATATTTCAATGCTCCTTCTGTATCTTGAACTGAACCGATATTAGTTGCTAGAGTAACTTCTCTACCATCTTTTGATAAAGATTTTTTAGTTAAAAAGTTTTCTAATTCCTTTTTATTTTCCATAAATTTTTTAAATTCTAATTCGAATTCTTTTATTTCTTCTAATGATGGGTTTATAATAACAACACCTTTTTCACCATTCATTGCTACAACATCTTTATTTTTTACTATTTCTGTAATATTTCCTAAACCTAAAATTGCCGGAATTTCTAGACTTCTAGCCATAATTGCAGAGTGAGAGGTTCTACCACCAATATTAGTTAAAAATCCTTTTACAAATTTCTTATTTAATTGTGCAGTATCTGATGGTGTTAAATCTTCTGCTACAATAATAGTTTCTTCGTTGATTGCTGATAAATCAACAATTTCAATACCTAAAATATTTTTAATAATTCTTGTAGCAACATCTTTAATGTCTGCTGCTCTTTCTTTCATATATGGATCATCGAAATTTGAAAACATTTCAATAAATTTTTTAGTTACATTTTCTGTCGCAAAAGCTGCATTCAATTTTTCATTTTTAATTAAGTTTTGCACTTCATCCATAATTGCTGGATCATTTGCTACTTGTATATGAGCATCAAAAACAGCAACTTCTTCTTCGTTTAGTGTTTTAGATGCTTTTTCTTTAATTGATTCTATTTGTTTTATAGTTTTATTTATTGCTATATTAAAAAGATTTAATTCTGCTTCAACATTTTCAATTTTTGAATTTGTTAATTCAATTTTTTGCTCTTCAATTTTGAATATTTTTGCAATTGAAATACCATTTGAAGCTCCTATCCCTGTAATTTTTTTAGACATATTTCCCCCTTGTTTTTAATCTTTTGTAGTAATAAAATTATATAATTTTTTTATGAAAATAAAAAACAAATTAGTCTATTTTTAACTAATTTGTTAATTATAATTACAAAAACAATTTTTAGATTAAATTATTTTCGACCATTGTAGTTTTTAAAGCTTCCATAGCTTCTTTTTCATCTTCACCTTCTGCTTCAATTGAAATTTCTTGTCCTTGTTTAATAGCTAAAGACATAATATTCATAATTGATTTAGCGTTTGCAGAAGCTGCAGATGTAATGATTTTAATATCTGATTTGAATTTTGAAGAAACAGAAACAATTTTTGAAGCTGGTCTTGCGTGTAATCCAATTGGATCAGATATAACAACAGTTATTTTTTCCATAATACCTTTCTAAAATATTATTTATTTTTTGTCTATATTTAAATTTTAACACAACAAAATGAAATTATTTAAAAATTTTTATTTTGTTGTGCATACTTTTGATAGGTTCAAAACTTTTTCGATGAATTGAACAAAAACCAAATTTTTTTAATGCTTCTTTGTGTTCTTTTGTTAAATAACCTGAATTTTGACTAAAATTATATACTGGAAAATCTTTGGAAATTTCTTTCATAAAGGAATCTCGCGTATATTTAGCAATTAAAGAAGCAGCAGCAATTGATAATGATTTAGAATCACCTTTGGTAATATTTTCTTGATTGATATTAGAATCAATTTTAACAAAATCAGTTAAAACTAAATCAATTTTTGTATTAAATTTTTCAATTGACTTTTTCATTGCTTCTTTTGTTGCGTTTAAAATATTAATTTCATCTATTGTTTGAGAGTCTATAAAAATTGTGTAATATTCTAATGAATTTTCTACAATTAAGTCTACAAGTTCTTTATGTTTGTTTTTAGGAATTTTTTTAGAATCAGTTATTTGATTACTATCAAATTCAGTTTTTAAAATAAGACAGGTTGCAACAACTGGTCCCGCTACACAACCGCGACCAACTTCATCGCAACCTGCAATTATTTTTATTTCATTATTTAAAAAACTATCATCAAAGTTTTTTAATGTGCTTTTATTCGTATTTTTCAGGATGTTTTTCTTTCATTAATTTAATAAATTCTTCTTTTGGTAAATGAGAATATTTATTCATTAATTCAACACATTCATTGTATTCTTGAATAGCATATTCAATTCCTTCAAAACCATTTACAGAAGTAATTCCTACTCTTTTTCAATTTTTGTATGTGCTAAAAAATAATTCTACTTCTCTTAATCATCATTTTGGTAAGTCTTCTAATTTTTGAATGTGATCTAAACGGTAATCATCTTCATGAACAGCTATTAATTTTGTATCTGTTTCACCATCATCAATCATTTTCATAGCTCCAATTATTCTTGCATTTAATACAGAACCACTAAAAAATGATTCATCTGAATAAACTAATACGTCTAATTCATCTCCGTCTCAATCTAGTGCTTCTCTTAATGAACCATAATTAGCTGGATATCTAAAACCATCTCTTAAAATTCTATCTACTATAATTTGATTGGTTTTTCTATCATATTCATATTTTATATTTGACCCTTTTGGGATTTCTATATTTACTTGTACTATCTTTTTCATAATAAAAAATTTTATCATTTTTTCTCAATTTAGTTTGAAATATGTTCATTTTTGCTATGTTTTTTATTTTTTATTAAAATCATCAAAATCACTAATGAATTAGTAATAATTGCAAAACTGGATCAAATTAATAGTTGAATCATTTCTGTAATACTTATAGCAATGCCACCGTCTAAATTATAAATTGTAATCAATCCAGCAATTAATCAATAAGTAAATCATAAAATTTCAACAGTTAAAACGAGTGATTTATAAAATAATGATAACCCTTTCATTTTTTTAAAAAATAACCCTTTAATTAATTGTGGCAATGATGCAAATGAAATACAAAAACTTGCAGCATTTATTAAAATTGAATTTACTATATTGTTATTGAATGAGATTATTTTAAGACTACTTAAAATAGTTAAAATAATGACTAAAATATAGGAAAATGACAGAAAAATGGCAATATAAATGTAGTTGAGTTTTTTGGAATATTTGTAAAATAACACAATTAGCAAACTTAATAAACTTAAATCTACAAATGAAGCTATAAAAATGAAAATTGAAATTTCATCCTTAAATGAAATATAAAGTGCACCAGTGTTTTTATAACCTATTTGTATTTTA
>NZ_JBTGVG010000033.1:0-7296 GCF_054343455.1 Mycoplasma sp. 1012 | reverse complement strand
AATAAATTTTGAATAATGTCCTGTTCTCAAGCGTGAGTAAATTCTTTGAATCTTAAAGAAGGAACTAACTTGTCTTTTGAAATCATTTTATTTATTTCCTAAAATTTTTATTAACTCTTCAATTGCTTCCATATCTGAAGGTTCGCCTTTTAATTCAGAAAGCAGATTAATTAGATTGGATTCTTGTTCTTTAATTTGATTATTGATGTCACTTAAAGTATCAAAGTATTTATCATATAAATATTCTAATTTGGAAATTAAATAGTTAATAATAGCATCTTGTTTTTCGAAAATAATAGATTCAAAATTACTAATTCATTCTTTGTGTAATAAATTAAAGAATTCTTCTTCAGTGATGTTTGATAAGTATATTTCAATATTTTGGTTTAATTCTGTTTTTAAATTTTTTAAGTCTTTGTTTAAGTCAGATTTTTGGTTATTTAAATTATCAAATTCTAATAATTTGCATTCTAAAGATTCTTCTTCTCATTGTTCATTAGAATCAATTTTTTTAATGTATTTTTTAACTTCTGCGGCTTTTATTACTCCATCTTTAAATAATTCTTCATCTTTGTCTTCGTCATTAATGCTTTCAACAATGGAATTCATTTGGGAATCTAAATCTGTAATTTGCTCTTGTTTTTCATTAATTGAATTAATTAAAGAGGTAAGTTTAAATTTACCAATGGTATCAATATCAAATAATTCACTTTCGATTTTATTAACTTTACCATCTTTGGTTTTGCTAATTGTTGTTGTTTGTTCAAGGATTGTGCTAAATTCTTCTCCTTCAAATTTTTGAATAACAGAAATTGTTGGTTGAATATGTTTATGAGCATAATTAAGCATTATTTGGAATAATTCATATTTATCTAATAACGGTACGTCTTCTAAATCTTCAAAGATATATTTATCAATAATATTATCTAAATACTTATCATCAAGTTTAAAAATATTGTCTAATGAAGAAGTTAAATTAGAAATTTCTTCACTAAAATCACTAATGATTTGTAAATAGTGATTTGAATATGCTTTAACATCACTATTTTCTTTTACTTTATCTTGAATTAAGCCCTTATCAATGAGTTTAAAGTAAGAATCATTAACTTTGGTTGTGATTGTGTCAAAAAGGGAGTTAAAAGTATTTCAATATGCTTTTAATTCATCAAGCTCCACTTTAGGTACTCCGCCATACATTGATGCATATAAATCGTGTGTTTCTTCTTTTTCAAAGTTATCAATGTATCTAGAAATGTTTAAATTGAAGTCATTTTCTTCAATTTCTTTTAAAGTAACATTTCTAGAAAACTTAGAAATTTCTGCTTTTGATTTATAAACATCAATAATTCTTTTAATATGAGATCTTTCTAGTTTGTTATTTTTTCCATCTTTGACAAAGAGTTTAGAAGCATCGATGAATTGGATGTTACTATCTGCTTTATTTTTCTTAAGAATCATTACGATAGTAGAAATACTTGTTCCAAAGAAAATATTTGCAGGTAAACCAATAATTGTTTCAATTTTTTGATTTTTAATGAGTTTTGTACGAATTTCTTTTTCACTGGAACCTCTAAAAAGAACACCATGTGGTAGAACAATCGCCATCATTCCATTTGTATCTAAGTGATATAGTTCATGTAAAAGGAATGCATAATCTGCTTTTGATTTTGGAGCAACTCCATAATCTGCATAACGCGGATCTGTTTGTCTTCCTTCTGGATTTCATTTTAAAGAATAAGGCGGATTAGAAACGACTGCATCTACAGAAATAATATCACCGTTATTTTCACTAACCGGTCAATCTTCATTAAGAGTATCACCACATCTAACATTAATATCGGCTGAATTAATGTTTTTCATAATTAAATTCATTCTAGTTAAGTTAAAAGTAGTTCTAACTTTTTCTTGAGCATAATAAGTTACAGAATCTTTGTTTTTGTCATATTTCTTAAAGGTTGATCCAATATTTAAAAGTAAAGAACCTGAACCTGAAGTAGGGTCATATACCTTTATTTTATCTCTATCTCTAAAGTTTCAAGCAATGATTTCAGACATTAGAACAGAAACTTCATGTGGTGTATAAAATTCACCACCTTTTTTACCCGCTGTAGAAGCAAATTGTCCAATTAAAAATTCATAAACATATCCTAAAACATCATAGTTCTGATTAGTTACAGGAATATCTTTAATTTGTTCCATTATTTTTTTAGCTGTTTCTGTTTGTTCTTGAACATTGGAACCAAGTTTATTCAACTGTTCAACAGAAATCATAATAATATCTTCAAATAAGTTTTTGTATTTTTGATCATCTATAATATTTTTGTTAAATCTTTGAATTGCTTCTGAAAGTTTGGAAATGCTAAAATCTGATTGTTTTCCATATTTGTTTGTTGTTCATACTTGATATAAATCGTTGTAAAAAATGAAATATCCTAAATCTTCTTTTATTAAATTGATTTTTTCTTTAATTTCTGTGATTTTATCTTCATTATCTGTATAAATTTCAGTATAGTTAGAAACCATTTCTTGAATTTCTTCGATTGAAAATTCAAACTTTTCTTGCATTAAATCAATTTGTTTTTGAGATAAGAAACTATAGAATATAAAAGATAATATAAAGTCTTTATATTCATATGCTTCTAAATTACCTCTTAAACCATTTGCAGATTGTCAAATTCTATTTGCTAACTCTTGTTTTGTTATTGTTTTTTCAAATTCTTTTTTTGCCATTTTTTCCTTTCTTGTTTTATTTAATAGCCTAATTTATTTAATATTATAATTATATTAAAAAATAATGTTTATTTATGTATAAAGCAGATGTTTTTCCGTATCTAAACTCCTGATTTTGCCAAAAATACAGGGAAATTGCTTGTTTTTAGCTTTTTATTATAAAAAAACAAAAACTTGCTTTTTTACAAGTTTTTGCTTGATTTTATTTAAACTATAAAACAAAATGTTTATAAAAGACTTTTGAATAATTCGATAATCATTTTTTTAACTTTAGAAGTAGGTTTTGTATTTGTGAAAGTTTTAGGTATAACAATATTTTTTTCTTTTAAATTTTTAATATTTTCATTAAATTTTTTAATAAATTGACCTTGAATTAAAACATTAATTTCATATTGAGAATAAAAGCTTCTAATATCTAAATTCATTGTTCCAGTATATGCTATATTTTCATCAATAATCATTGATTTAGTGTGAGAAAAAATATTTTTAAATTCAAATATTTGAGCACCATATTCTTCAAGTTGTTTTGCAAAATCTTTTGTGAATCATTCAACGTATTTTTTGTCATATTTTCCAGGTAAATAAATTTCAACTTTTCTACCTAGAATAATCATTTCTTTTAAAGCAAGAAAAATTCTTCTTGTAGGAATGAAGTAAGGAGTAAAAATTTCAATTTTTTCTTTTGAAGAATATATCATTTGAATTATAAAGGTTTCTAAAAAAGAAACGTCATATCTTGGACCACCTTCAAAAATTAATCCATAATTTTCTTTAAAATCATTATTCATATTGAAATTTATATTTAAATAAGAATTGATATCAGTAATCTCATAATCAGTTCATAAATTTCAATCTTTGATAAATGAATTGGTTAAATCAACAACAATTTGTCCTTTTATTCTTAAGTTTGCATCGAACCAAATTCCGTATTTTGTTGAAAAATTAGAATATTCATCACTTAAATTATTTCCACCAATGTAACCTATTTTACCATCTATAATAAAAAGTTTTTTATGAATTCTATAAAAACTTTTAGAATGAATAAAAGGAAATCAAATTTTGTTATAAACATAAAATTGAATACCTAATTTCTTTAATTCTTTAAAGTCTTTTTTTGGAAGAGATGCAGATCCAAATCAATCTAAAATAATTTTAATTTCAACATTTTCTTTTGCTTTTTGAATTAAAATATTTTTCATTTGTAACCACATAAAATCATTTTTAATAATATAAAGTTCTATGAAAATAAATTTTTTGGCATTTTTTAAATCTAAAAATAACTTTTCAAAAAAATCATAACCATTTAAGTATAATGAACTATTAAAATTTTTAGGATTTGTTGTAAATATTTTATGAGCTTTATCAAATAAATCTAAATTAACATTTTGTTTACAATTAAAACCACAGAAATCATTATCATAAGGAGTTAAATTTCTATTAAGTAAATAGTCTTTTTCTTTTATTCTATAATTATATTTTCTTCCAAAAATTAAAAAGAGTATTGGACCAAAAAAGGGGAAAATAAGGATAATTAATATTCAAGAAATTTTTGCATCTATATGTCTTTCTTGTAAAAATAAATAAATAGCAAATAAACAATTTATGAAGTAAAATATTATTCCACCGATTATAAATTCTAATTTTGCATCTTTAAAGATTTTAGTTATGGCAACATACGTAAAAAAAATAAGAAAAAATAAAAAGGAGAATAAAAATAAAAAGTTTATTACTTTATTAATAGAAATCTTTTTTTTCATATTGATAATTATATAAAAAAAATAATTTTAGTAAATAAAATAGATAGGATTTATGGTTTTTGTATTACCACTATCTTTTGTTGTTGGAGAATCTCATTTTTGAGATAAACCTTCTTTGGTTTTTATTTCTCCTGATGAACTTGTTGCCATTTTTGCAGAAGCAACAAGTGAAGCAATAGAACTAACCATTAAAGGGATATAAGGTAGAACTGCTGCAAATGCAAAAGATCCACCAATGTTTTCTATTTCTTCATTAGTCAACTTAACCAAAGTCACTTTTTGTTTCATTTGTCCCTCCTTTCACTTAATATTTATTTTTTATTCAATTTTTACTAAAAAAAGGAAAAAAATAAGATTTTATTTCTATTTTTCCAATTAGAATATAAAATTGTAAAGACAAAGGAGAAAAATGAAAATATTAACCAAAAAAGAATCTTTAGCAATCTTGAAGCAAAAAGAGTATTTTCAAAATGCTATTTTAGATTTAAGTAGTTTTAAAGATTTAGAAATAATTGATGAGTTAGCCTTTGCAACCAAAGGGATTGAAAAGGTTATCTTTCCAGAAAATTTAAAAATCATTAAACTTTCTGCATTTATGAATTGCACTATTAAAGAAATTGTTTGAAATAATAAAATCGAAATAATTGAAGACTCTGCATTTGAAACTAATTTTTTAGAAAAAACTGAATTGCCAAATTCCTTAAAAGAAATTAAATCATTTGCTTTTGCTGATAACCAATTAGAAAAAATTAGCATTACTGCTAAAGTAGAAATCATTGAAGAAAGTGCTTTTGAAAACAATGATCTTTTACATTTAGAATTCAATAATGAAAATCTTTCGATGGTTTTCAATCCTTTTTGAAATAACACAAACATTGAAACTTTAACATTTAATTTAAAGCAAACTTTTATTCAAGATAGTGAAAATAAAGGATATAAAAAAATATCTATTAAATACATTGAATATTCAAATTCAAAAGATTTTCATAATATTTCTTTTATAGATTTTAATTTATTAAATAATTTAATGAAATATGAAGATTTTGCTAATATAAAGGAAATTACCTTTATAAACAATGAAGCAAGTGATTCTGAATCAATTGAAATTTATTTTAGTTTTGATAAAAATAATAAAATTTTATTTTTTGCAGATCAACAAATTAATTTTCATAAATAAAATTCAAGTTCAAAAACTTGAATTATTTTTTTACTTTGTTGTTGCTTCGTTGCTTTGACCATATTGTCATTTATCTAAAGTTTGTCTATGATTATCAATTCTTAGTTCAACAAGTCTATAAGTTGAAGTTCTATCTAGGTTTCTTAAAAGAAATGCTGCACCATCAGAAGCAGAACTAATGTTAAAAGTTCTTGTTTCTGTTTTGACAACTTTTCCATTAGAAATCTTTTCTAACTTAGCAACGCCTTTATATTCACCATTGGTTTTAGGTTGTATATCTTTAGTTTCTCAAAAGAAACTTAATAATAAACTATTATTGGAATCACTTGGTTTTAAAGCAAGATTTATTACCCTTAGTGGTTGTTTTTTGATGTAATATCAATCTCTAATATGGGCTAATGTTGTTTCATTATAAGTAAATGTTCTAAGAGTTTGATTTCCAAATTTCATTTTGTTTACTAAATAATCCTCTTCGCCACTACCTTGACCATCTACGGTTATAGTGTATTTATGAGTATTTTCGTTTAATGTTTCTAAAACAAAATCCGCTTGTATATTTCCATTTGAAGTTTCAAAAGTAACTTTATTTGCTTTGTTTCCTAAAGTTAAATTATTGAAAATTTCAAATGAAAATTTATATTTATTTGTTTGTGGTTCATATTCTTTTTGTCAATTTTTAGCAATTGACTCTAAACTTTGGAATGTTATAGATTTATTTAAAGAATCTGGAAGATTAATTATTAAATCATTATTTTGTGTTCCTAATTTTAAATTTGTTAAAGTGATTGTTCTTGGAATTTCATAATCAATAACAAATTCAATTTTTTGTGTACCTTGATCTTCAAATTTGGATCAAGTATTAAAATCTATCTTTTTAATTTTGGTTGTTACTTGCTCATCATTAGTTAATAAAAACAAATCTCTATTTTCCTTAGTTTTCAAGTTTGCAACATTAACATCTAAAGATAAAACAAACATACTATTAGTTTTTTGAACTAAATTTGCTTTTTCTATATTAATAACAGTAATATCTTCAATTTTGTAAATTTTCTTTGGTAAAGATTTTAATTCTTGTTCATACTTAACTTTTGCATCGTTATAATCAAAATCTTCTCCTTTTTGTTCTAAATCTTTAATTTCTTGATCTATCTTTGTTTTTAAATCAATTATAGATTGATATTTATAATCTGATTTTCCTTTAGTTATATTTGATCAATCATTATTAAATTGATTAATAAAAGTTTTGAATTCTGAAAGTGATAATTTAGAATTTTTCACATTTGAATTATCAGTATCATCAGAATTACTAATCTCTTTATCAGTCTGTTGATTGCCTTTTGTATTAATATTACTATGACCATTTCTACTGGTCATATTAGCTTGTTCATTTTCAGAAATTACTGTATTTCCTTTATTTTTGGTATTAGTGTTATTGTTTACAGAACCATTTTCATTAGTTTCCAAAGCACTATTGTTCATATTATCTTTTTTATGTAATGTAGGTATTAAAATAGATGGTATTAAGATTGCACTTGTAGTCAATAATGCTGCTAATGAAATTAGAGAAATTTTCTTTTTCCCGTCTTTCCCAGTTGACGGGATTTTTTTATTTTTTTTCACATATTTAATACT
>NZ_JBTGVG010000032.1:0-9718 GCF_054343455.1 Mycoplasma sp. 1012 | reverse complement strand
AAAGAGGACATTTTGATTAGTAAATACCCCGGGACATTTTGATTAATAATTTGCATAAAAAAACACTATTTTTTATTTTATGTTTTATAATTTTAATGTAATAAAAATTAATAAAAGGGAGATTTTTAATAAATGAAAGCAACAAAAGTTATTTTAGTAGGAGCAGGAGCGGTTGGTGCTTCTTTCTTATATTCTGCTATTAATCAAGGATTAGCTGCAAAATACGGAATCATTGATAAATTTGAAGGACCAAGAGATGGAAATGTTCTTGATTTAGAAGATGCTATTGTTCCTTCTGTTAGAAAATATGAAGTATTTTCAGCAAATTATTCAGATGCTAAAGATGCTGATATAGTTGTTATAACAGCAGGAAGACCACAATTACCTGGTGAAACAAGATTAGAAATGGTAAAAGACAATTCTTTAATTATGAAAGATATTGCAAAACAAATTAAAGATAGTGGATTCAATGGAATTACAATCATTGCATCAAATCCAGTTGATATCCTTACATATGTATACCTAAAAGAAACAGGTTTTGATCCTAAAAAAGTTATTGGTTCAGGAACAATTCTTGATACTTCAAGATTAAAACAATTACTTTCTAAAAAAACAGGAGTTTCAACAAGCAATATAGAAGCATTTGTTATTGGTGAACATGGAGATTCTTCATTAATTAACTATTCAACTTTTAAAATAGCAGGGTTACCTTTTAGTAAATATGAAGAAAAATCTGGAGTAAATGCTTCAAATTATGAAGAAGAATTAGAAAAACCAGTTTATACAAAAGCATATAAAATTATTGAAAGAAAAAGAGCAACCTTTTATGGTATCGGTGCATGTTTAGCACAAATAGTTAGAGTAATTCAAGAAGATTCTAATGCTGTTTTACCTTTAGGAGTGTACTTAAACGGTGAATATGGTGCTTCTGATGTTGTAATCGGAGTTCCTGCTATTGTTGGTTCTGAAGGAATAAAAGAAATAGTTAATTTAGATTTAAATGACAAAGAAAAAGCAAAATTCGCTAATTCTGTAAGAATTGTTAAAGAAACAATCAAATCAATTCAATAAATAATTTAAGAGAAACTTTTCTAAGTTTCTTTTTTATTAAAATAAAAAATATATTTTAAAAACTTAAAATAATAGTGGTAAAATTTAAATAATTATATATAAGGAAAGATTTATGAGAAAATTTAATGCAAAAACAATAGCCTTTGTTGCTGTTTTTATGTCCATATCTACAATAATGCTTTTATTGGGTATTAGATTTTTTCCTTTTGCAGCTTTACCTAATTTTCGTTTTTCAATAATTGGTTTACCTATTAAAATTACAGGATTTATTTTTGGACCAATTGTAGGTTTATTAACAGGATTTTTATCAGATTTAATTTCTTTTCAATTTGTTCCTAGCACCTATTCAATTTATTACACTTTAGCTTTATCTATTACTGGATTTATTCCAGGAATAATTTCATGATTATTTTTTGATTTTATTAAAAAAAGATTAAATGAAAATTATATTCAAAAAAATATAAAAGAAAAAAGTAAATTTTATGCTTTAAAAATAGAAAATCTTTCTTTATCACTACTTTCTCTTTCTAATGAAAAAGAAATAAAAAAAATTAATAAAAAAATTTCAACAATTTCTAAAAGAATTAATAGATTAAATAAAGAAACACAACAAAATACTTTATTTACTTCTATGTTAATTTTTTGTTGAATTATAATGATAGTTGTTGCTGCTATTGTTTCTACCATTGTATTTTTAGCTCCTGATAAATTATTAGAAGAATCAAAATACATAAAAAATAAAGTAGGTTTTTTAATTTTAATGTTATCTGGAAATGGAACAATGCTAATTTTTATAACAATAGCAAGATTTTTAAAATTTTTTCAACAAAAAGACAGATTTACTACAATGGTTCCTATTATTGCTTTTTCAGTTATTTTAGAACCAACATCAAGTGCAATATTAGCTTTAGGTGATGTTCAATCTGGTGCTTTCCCAACTTTTGAAGTAGCTCTAATTACACATTTTATTGTGTCGCCTATTAAAATTTGAGTCAATTTATTTGTTATTTACCTTACAAGTTTAGTAATCCTTCCGATTGTAAAAAACAAAAATAGAAATAATTATTAAAGGAAAATATGGAATTTACAAACAAAATAATTTCTTTACTTGATGTTACTTATGAAGACAAATTAAAAAACTTAAATTTAGAAATAAATAAAGGAGAAGATGTCCTTATTTTTTCTTCTAATAAGAAAATTCCTTTTTGTTTTAAAGAACTCTTAGTTTTTAAAAATAAAAACTATTCTGGCGTCATTAAAATAGGAAAGAATTTTTTAAAAAAGAATTTTAAAGATTTTTGAATACCTGAAAAAGTTTTATCAATTTTTTCTAATAAAAATAAAAATCACTATTTCGATAAACCATTATTTGAAATAATGAAATATTCTTTTAATACTAATGAATATGATTTTAAATTAATGAGAGATTTCCGTAAAGATTGAAAAGAAGTTAGTGACGAATATCATTTTTTCATAAAAGAAGAGGAAGAAAAAATATCATACGATCTTTTTGAAACACAAATTAAAATTTTTGATCAATTTTTTAAAAAAATTAATTATAAAGAATTTTTACAGAAATTAGAACAAAATAATTTTAATTTAAGTGAGTTAAATGATTATTTAGATAAAAGAATAGATATGCTAAATACAAGTTTAAATAATATAACTTACTATGAAATTAAAAAATTTAATGTTTATGAAAAATATAGAGATAAATACAGAAAAAACGAAGGAAAATTACAAAATTTAAGAACTGAATTTGAAATTGCTGAAAAAGAAGTTGAATCATTTGAACATTCTTCAGAATTTGAAATCGCTTCTCATAATCACTTTCAAGAAATTAATCAATTAAAAGCAGAACTTAAAAAAAGAAATGAATTTTTAAAAAACGGGTTTTTAAAAAATGGAATATATTATTTACTTATAAAATCATTGAAACTCAAAATTAAAGAAACTAAAAAGGATTTAAAAGAAGCATATAAATCTGCAAACAAAGAACAGATTGTAAAAGCTAAAATTAATTATTGAATCAAAAGAAAAACACTTTATATTTTTAAACATAATAAAAAGCATCTAAAATATGTAAAACCAAGCGTTGTTAAAGGTTTTTATAACACTATTAAAGAATTTGAAATTGAATTTTTCAATAACTTATTTTTTGATTTTAAAAGGGGTAAAACAATTAAATTGGATAATCAACTAGAAATAATAGAAGAATATCACGAAAAGAAATTTACACTAAATAAAATCAAAATCTTAAATGAAAAGAAATTATTAGACACTTTAATAGAAAAAAAAGAATTAAAAAAAGAAATAAACTTTTTAAAAAAAGCAACAATTGAAGGTTCTAAAGAAATCGATCAAGTAGAAAAACATAAAAAAACAAATGTTTTATGAGAAAAAAAAGCAAATTATGTATGAGAAAAAGAAAAAAATGAAAATTTATTAGCCAATAGCATTGAAATCAAAATGCAAAATAATTCTAAATTAGAACAAGAAATTATTAATAATATCATTGCAATTACTAAAATTGATAGATTTTTATTTTCTTTCTTAAAAAGAAAAAATGAAAATAGCAACGAAGTGGAATTAGAAATATTTAAAAAAATAAAAAACGTAATTTTTTTAAATGATCATTTTTATGTTATTTATCACCCTATTTCTTTTTTATATACAAATGACTTTGAAGATAATGAAATCATCCAGAACGTTATTATTAAAAATGAATTATATAATTTTTTAAAATCCATTAACATAGGTATTGATAAACTCTGAATTCCTTATTCAGATTTAACACAAGAAGAGAAAATAAAAATAGACATAGGAAAATTAAAATTATATTCTCCAGAAGTTGCTCTTGTTGATTTAAATAAAACCATTTTTGATAAAACATATGTAGATCAATTGGTGGCAAATAAAAATCCAAATACTAGTTTAATAATTTTTGCAAGTGATTTTGTCGAAACAAAGCATATTAAAAATTTTGTTTTTATAGAAAAATCAAGAATAATTGAATGTTCATTTAATAATATTAAAAAGGAATTTGAAAGTGAATTTGCTAAAAAATTTTATAAATTTAAATCTTTCGATTTTTCTATTATTGATAAAATTAGCGAACATGAATATGATGAATTATATTCTTCAAGAAGATACTTTAAAAGTAATCGATCAGAAATTTACATTTCAGATAATGAATTAATTTCATCTAAAATTTTAAGTCATAGACAAAAACCAAAAAAAACACCTAATTTTGTAAAATTAGAAGACACGGTTATAATTGATTATACAGAAGAGAAAAGTTTAGAAAATACAGAATAAAAGGGGAAATATGGATAAAAATTTTAATCATAAAGATATAGAAAAAAACAGAAACCAGAAATGAATTAATAAAAAATATTTTTCATATCACGATTCGAGTAAAAGACCATTTACAATCATTGTGCCACCTCCTAATGTTACAGGAAAATTGCACTTAGGACATGCGTGAGATGAATATATTCAAGACACTATTATTAGATATAAAAAATTAAAAGGGTATGATGTTTTATTTTTACCTGCAGTTGACCATGCAGGTATAGCAACTCAAACAAAAGTTGAAGAATTATTGAGAAAAGAAAATAAAACTCGTCATGACTTAGGAAGAGAAAAATTTTTAGAAGAAGTTTGAAAATGAAAAGATGAATACTACAATAAAATTAAAGAACAGTGAAATTCTTTAGGTTTAGCACTCGATTACACAAATGAAAGATTTACATTAGATAAAGATGCTAATGAAGCAGTTTTAAAGATATTTGTTGATTTTTATAATAAAGGATGAATTTATAAAGATAAAAAAGCGATTAATTGAGATCCTAAACAAAAAACAGCTTTATCAAATATTGAAATAATTAATAAACCAACTAGTCAAAAAATGTATTATATTAAATACTTTATTGAAAACAGCGATGAATTCTTAACAGTTGCTACAACAAGAATTGAAACAATTCCTTCTGATGTGGCACTTGGTGTTAATCCAGAAGATAAAAGATATAAATCACTTGTGGGTAAAAATGTTATTCATCCTTTTACTAAAAAAATAATTCCAATAATTGAAGATGATTATATAGATAAAAAATTTGCTTCAGGTGTTATGAAAGTATCTGCACATGCTATGGCAGATATTGATATTATAAAAAAACACAATTTAGAAATTAATGAATCAATCAATCCTGATGGAAAAATGAATAGTTTAGCTTTAGAGTTTGAAGGATTAGATCGTTTTCAAGCAAGAGAACAAATTTATCAAAAACTATTAAAAGAAAATTATATTGTTAAAACAGAAGAAATAATATCTAATGTAGGATATTCAGAAAGAAGTGGTGAAGTTTCTGAAATAATTATGTCAGAACAATGATTTGTAAAAATGGAAGACTTACAAAAAATGCTGTTAAATCATTTAAAAAGCAAAAATGCTGTTAAATTTTATCCAAAACGTTTTCAAACAGTTATTAAAAAATGAATGGAAAACGTATATGATTGAACCATCTCACGTCAATTATGATGAGGACATAGAATACCAGCATGATATAAAAATGAAGAAATGAAAGTGCAAATTGAGTCTCCAGGTGAAGGATGAATTCAAGATCTAGATGTTTTAGATACTTGATTTTCATCAGGACTTGCACCATTTGTTTTTTTAGGCTGACCACAGTCAAACGAAAAAATCAATAGATATTTCCCTACTTCATTGCTTGTAACTGGTTGAGATATAATTTTCTTTTGAGTTGCAAGAATGTATTTCTTTAGTTTAAGTGTTATGGATGAAAAACCATTTGATGAAGTATTGTTGCACGGATTGATAAGAGATGAAAAAGGGATAAAAATGTCTAAATCACTTGGTAATGGTATAGATCCTATGGAAGTTATTGAACAATACGGCGCAGATGTTTTAAGAGAATCTTTAATATTTAATTCAACACCAGGGCAGGATATTAAATTTTCTAAAGACAAAATAGATGCTGCTTGAATTTTTAATAACAAACTATGAAATATAGTTAAATACTTTTATGAATTAGAAGAATGCAGCACTTGTCAAGAAATTACAGACAAAGATAAATGAATATCCAATAAATTGAGTCATTTAAATAAAAATATAGATAAATTTATGAAAAAATATGATTTTACATTAGTTTATAAAGCAATACATAAATTTATTTTTGAAGATCTTTCGTCTTGATATATTGAATTATCTAAAACTAACCCAAATAAAACATTTGGATTAGAAATAATTAAAAAATTATTAATTATTCTTCATCCATTCTGTCCTTTTTTAACAGATTATTTATTTGAAAAATTATTTAATCAAGAACTTTTAGAACACGAAAATACAGATATTACAACTTATAGAAATGTTAATTATATAGATAAAGTTATTGAAATAGTTAAAAATTTAAGACAATATAGAGAAAAACATAGCATTTCTAAAAAAGAAGTTCTAAAATATTGAATCGTAGATAAAAAACTTGATGTAACATCAATATTAATGATAAATAATATGTGTAATGCTGAATTATTTGAAAACAAACATTCAGTTTTAAAAACAGAAAATTTTGAAATTTATATTCAGCTATCTGCAGAACATGAAAAAAAAGAAGCAGAAAGAATAAAAGAAGAAATAAAAATAATTGAATTTGAAATAAAAAGAGCAGAAAATATGCTATCAAATTCTAACTTTTTAGCAAAAGCACCAAAAGAAAAAATTGAAAATGAAGAAAAAAAGTTAAAATTATATAAAGAAAAGTTAAAATTATATATAGAAAAAAATAAATAAAACATATTTAAGGAGAAAAAATGATAAAGTACGTTGTAAACCATAATGGAGATTGAGCTGTAAAAAACGCAAATGCAGAAAGAGCTACAAAAATTTTTAAAACTCAAAAAGAAGCTATTGAATATGCAAAACAATTAAAAGAAACAACAGCTGTTATGATTCAAGGAAAAGATGGAAAATTTAGAAAAGGGTAAGATTACCTTTTTTTATTTTCAAAAATTAAAATGACAAAAATTTTAGATGGTAAAAAAGCTTCAGAATTTTTTTTTCAAAAACAGCTTAATTTTTTTAATCTTTTACCAAAGAAAGCAATATTTAAAATTGTTCAAGTAGGTAATTTAGAAGCATCAAATCGTTATATAAAAAATAAATTAAAAAGAGCTAAAGAATTAGGGGTTAATGGTATATTAATTAAATTAGATAAAAACATCAGTGAAGAATCTTTGTTATCTATAGTTAGACAAGAATCAATAGATTGCGATGGAATAATAGTTCAATTACCTTTACCTAAACACATAAACTCACAAAAAGTTTTAGATTCTATTCCTGTTTTTAAAGATATCGATGGACTTTCAAGTAAAAATCAAAATCAATTTTATAATAATGAATTTTCATTTGCTCCAGCGACAGCAAAAGGAATTATGATGCTATTAGATTTTTACAATATTCAAGTTCAAAACAAAAAATGCTATGTTATTGGTGAATCTAATTTAGTAGGAAAACCAACAAAAAAATTACTTGTTGATGCAGGAGCTTTTACTCATAGTTTCAACAAAGAAACAGGAATTAAAGGTTCTGAAGAAGCTGATATTTTAGTTGTAGCAGCAGGAGAATCGCACTTAATTAAAAAGGATAATATAAAAGAAAAAGCGATAATTATCGATGTTGGAATAAACACTTTATCTAATAATAAAATTACTGGTGATGTTAATTTTCTGGATGTTTTAGATAAAGTAGAAGCTATTTCTCCAGTTCCGGGCGGGGTTGGTCCTATGACTATAACAGCATTATTTGAAAATTTAATGTTAACTATAAAAGAAAATTTAAAAAGTAATTAATAAATAAAATATAAGTCAAAAATGATTAATATTTTTAATTAAAATAAGTTTCAAACTATCGCAACAACAATATTTTTTTGAATTTAAATGTTAAAAATTCAAAAAATTAATAAAAAAATGAATTTTTATACTTTAAATTGAAATAAAATCAATAAAAAGAATATAATTATAATATTAGTTTAAATTCTAATTAATTTTAAAAAAATAAGGAGTAAAAATGCAATTTAAATTTGTTAAACCTGGCAAAGTTATGTTTTCTAAGGACGAAATTATCCGTTTTTTAGACATAGATGGAAACTTAACTAAAGAAGGTAAAAACAACGAACCAAAATTAAGTAAAGAAGAATTATTAAAAGCTTATAAATTTATGGTTCTTTCAAGAAGACAAGATGAATATATGTCACAGTTACAAAGACAAGGAAGAATGTTAACTTTTGCACCTAATTTTGGTGAAGAAGCACTACAAGTAGCTTCAGCTATGGCTTTAAAAGAAGATGACTGATTTGTGCCTGCATTTAGATCAAATGCAACTATGTTATATATGGGAATGCCTATAAAAAATCAAATGTTATATTGAAATGGAAATGAAAGAGGAAGTGTTACACCTGAAGGAATCAATTTACTTCCAATTAATATTCCTATAGCAACACAGTGTTCACATGCTGCTGGTATTGCTTATGCATCAAAATTAACTGGAAAAAATGTAGTTTCAATGTCATTTATAGGTAATGGTGGAACCGCTGAAGGTGAATTTTATGAAGCAATTAATACATCAGCAATTTGAAAATGACCATCAGTATTCTGTGTAAACAATAACCAATGATCAATTTCAACACCAGAGCATTTAGAAACTGGTTCAGAAACTATTGCAGCTAAAGCAGCAGCTGCTGGAATTCCAGGAGTTAGAGTAGATGGAAATGACTTGTTAGCTTCCTATGCTGTAGTTAAAGAAGCTGTAGAATTTGCAAGATTAGGAAATGGTCCTGTGGTGGTTGAATTCATAACTTGAAGACAAGGACCACATACTACAAGTGATAATCCAAGAATTTATAGAACTATAGAACAAGAGCAAGAACATGAAAAATGAGAACCAATGCACCGTATTGAGACTTATTTAAAAACAAAAGAATACTTAACTGACGAAGAAAAAGATCAAATTTGAGAAGATGCTATGGAACAAGTAAAAGCAGCTTATCAAGAATCATTAAAAGAATTAGATGTTGATTTAAACGAAGTATTTGATCATACTTATGCAACATTAACACCTGAATTAGAAGAACAAAAAGCAGAAGCTATCGCATATTATTCAAAGGAGAATAAATAATGGACAAAAAAATGTTAGAACTAAATAACATCGGTGCTGTAACCAACGCAATCGATTTAATGATGGAACAAGATGCACACGTTGTTCTTTGAGGTCAAGATGCTGGATATGAAGGTGGAGTGTTTAGAGCAACTGAAGGATTACAAAAAAAATATGGTGTTGAAAGAGTTTGAGATACACCTATTGCTGAAGCCTCTATGATGGGAATTGGAATTGGAGCTGCTCTTTTTGGACTAAAACCAATTGTTGAAATGCAATTTCAAGGATTTTCTTACCCAGCATTTCAACAACTTATGACTCATGCAGCAAGATATAGAAATAGATCAAGAGGAAGATTTAGTGTTCCTTTAGTATTAAGAATGCCAATGGCTGGTGGAGTTAGAGCTCTTGAACACCACTCAGAAGCAATCGAAGAAGCAAGGAAGTGTAATAAATTTTGTGTAAAAATTTCTCAAT
>NZ_JBTGVG010000031.1:0-10292 GCF_054343455.1 Mycoplasma sp. 1012 | reverse complement strand
TATAATCCAAATCAAAATGTGATTTATAAAATTCATGAAGGATATAAACCAGATAAAGAATGAATTAGACATAAATGACATAATTGAAAACTTGTGAATACTGTAAAATCCAGAGTTGTAAAGTATGCTGCAGATATTGCTGGTAAATATTATTTTGCTTCTGGTTCAATTATAGGAAAAGTTAATAATGATCCAAATGATGCTAGATTTTATGTTTTAACAAATCAACACGTAGATAGAGAAGTAGGTAGTTTAAGTCAAATTACAGGTGATAACCTTCCTTATCAACCTAAAATAAATAGAACTTTCTTAATTGCAAGTGATAAATACAAAAATGATATTAATCCAGGATATAGATATAATGCTACTGAAAATGATGTTGGATTTAGCAAAGTACCATCAAAAATTATATGAGTTGGTGGATGAGATAAAAGTCAAATAGGTAAAAATGGTACATCTAAAGCTGCATATGATGCAGCAGTAGCTGTTATTGATTTAAAAGCACTTTTAAAGCAAACAAAAAGAGATGGAAGAATGGGACTTGCTAAACATTTAGAAAATCTTTTTAAAATTCCTGATTTAAAATTTGATGCAAATTATAAGCAAAGCGAAATGTTTGTTCCTACAATTAGAGATACAGCTCACTTAGGTTTTCCTGTGTGAGGAACTAAAACAGGATATGTAAATCATAGACCGACAATAGGTAGAGATAATGTTAGATTTACACAAACACCTAATTTTGCACCTTTATATTTTGGAACAGGGAATTCTGGTTCTGGAATATTTACGGATGACAATAGTTTTATAGCACTTTGAACATCTGGTTCTGGTGGAGCATGATCTGATGGGTTCCGTTATGATACAACAGATTTTAATTATTTTGGTATTAACTGAAATAACGAAAATCCATTAAGCTTAAAGAACACAGGTTCTTTTGGTGCTCAAATAGCAAGAGCAAATGCTAAAGATCCTAATTCTTTTGCACTCCCTTGATTCTGAAAAGAAATAAAAGAATAAATGCAATGAAGAAAAACTTCATTGCTTTTTATAAATGATTTTTAGGTTAAATATTCAAAATTAAAAATTTTCAATTAGTTGTTTAATAATTAATTTATTTTCAATAAATACAGCATTATTTAAAGTTTTTAAAAGCATTTTTTTGTTATTTTCCTGTAAATTTTCCGTATTTTTATAATTTTTAGATAGTTTGAGTTTGTTAAAAGTTTCATCTAGAATATCTTTTTCAAATTCAATAGAAAAAATAAAATTATCAATGGTTTTTAATAGTTTAAAAGATTCTTTTTCACTTTGAATTTTTTGTTTATATATTAAATTAAAAATGTTTTCAAAAAGATTTCAATATTTATTTGAAATTATAAAACCATTACTTTTTGTTTGAAATTCTTTAATAGTATCATTATTAAAGATAATTTCAATATTGACTTTATTTATTATTCCTCGAATTGTTTCATTATCTTTATATAGAATTTTATTAAAATTTTGTTCTAATTTTAATTCATTAATAGGGACTGTGGATATTAAACTTATTTTGTTAATTAAGGAGTAGTCATTTGTTAGTATATATTCTGCTAGATCATTGATAATAACTAAATTTTTATTTTTTAGTTTTTCAATTATAAATGAAATTTTTTGAAAATTAAAATAAATTTGAATCAATTTAAAACTTTTAAAAAAATTAAGTTTAGAAATATTTATAATTATTAAAAATATCATACAATAATTCATAACAAAATAGTTGTTATAATAATATAGTAAATAATATTCCGAAATATTCTTAACTAGTTTTAATGAAAAATAAACGGAAAAAATAATAAATAAAATTTTTAAGTAAAATAAAATTTTTTCAATTGTTTCTTGGTTTTGATAGTATTTTGAAATTTTGTCATAAATGAAAGAAAAATTTAGTGATAAGGCAGAAGATATTAAAATACAATAACTTGTAATTAGAAAAGAAAATAAGATTTTAATAATAAGATATTTAAAGGAAGTAATTGCACTTATTTTTTCTATTTCTCTTTTTATAAAGTATTTTGTTTTGTTCATAAAAGTTGTCTCCCATTTTTAAATTTAAAATGTAAAAAAAAGTAATATTTAGTTAAAATAAATATTTTAAAATTACTAAATTTTTTATTTCTTTTAAGCATTAATTTGATAATAATAATGTTTAAAGTTCTTAAAAAACCTAAAATGAAAAATAAAAATAAAATAATTCCACTAAAATAACTGAATAAAAAAATTAAGTTATAGACAATTCCAAAAAACAAATTATTGTAAATAAAATCAATATAAAAAAAAGAAATTAAGGTAAAAATAATTAAATAAAGGTAAATCAAAAATTTGGCTATAACTTTTAAAAAACTGTTATTTTCATTAATTATTTCTGTATAAAATAAATAACCATTCTTTTTATCAAAATAGATTTTCATTATTCAATGAATTTTCTTTCTGTTCCATTTATTTTGTTTATATATCTTTTAATTGCAGTTTCTTTTATTGAGTTAATTGAATTGATCATATTTTTAATCTTATTATACATTATTGGTCCATTTGGTCCTGTTCTGTGATAGAAAGGCAAACTATCAATTATATTTAATAAGTCACTTAAATCGTTTTTAATTTTGTCTAAATCACCATTAGTTGAGATTAAAAAAGAAATTTCATATACTTTTTCTCTTGTTCTTTCATCTATAAAATTAGATGCTTCTATTATTTGACTTATTCCTTCAAAAACTCCACTAAGAATTCCTGAAAAAATTTTAGTTTTATCTCATATAGGATCTCCGGGTATTACTGATTCTGAAAATCAACCTATATTATCAGATGAAGTTGAAAAAAAGATAGCAACTTTTTCTCTGTTATAATCTGCTTTTAATATCATATCTGATAAATAATCGGATAAATCTCTTTTTAGAGAATTTCATTCTCAAAATTCTATTTCATCTTTATATTGATAAAATTTATAATCATTTAAAACTTTTTTAATATAAATTAGCGGTAAGTCTGGTCCATTTTTATTTATTAAATCTATTATTTGTGTTGGTATAAACATAGTTTCTCCCTATTTAATAATATTGTTATATTTTAATTATACTCCTTTATTTTATTAGATTTTAAAATAAATAAAATAATACTTATAGTAAAATTTAATTTATAATAAAGAAAATAAAAGGAAGTAAAAATGAGTAATTATTCAAAAACAAAACAAGAAGAATTTGTAGAATTAATAAAAGAAATAAAAAGCGAAACTAGAGATGAAAAAAGATTAATTCAACTGAATTTATTATTAAAAGAAGTAAGTCAAAAAAGATTCGGCTTAATTTGAGAAGAGCAAAAAGAAAAAGTAGATAATGTTTTAAAGTCGAATATTCTTTTTTTGCAGGAAAATAAAGCAAATAAGATAATTAATTCTAAAGAAAAGTCATTAAATTTTTTAATAGAAGGTGAAAACTTATTGACCTTAAATTTACTTTTGAAAACTCATAAAAATAAAATCGAAGTCATTTATATTGATCCACCTTATAACACTAAAAATAAAGATTTTATTTATAACGATAATTATGTTGATGCAAATGATAAATTCCCGCATTCTAAATGATTATCTTTTATGAATAAGAGATTGAAATTAGCTCGCGAATTATTAGCAGATAATGGAGTTATTTTAATTAGCATAGATGAAAATGAGTTTGCTCATTTGAAAATTTTATGCGACCAAATTTTTGGAGAATTTAATTTTATAGAAAATTTTATTTGAATTAAAAATTCAACAAAAAACAATTCTAAAACAACATCAACTAATCATGAATACATTTTGTGTTATAGTAAAAATAGAGAAATTTTAGAAAGAAAAAATTTCTTTAAAATAACTAAACCAGGATTTTTAGAAGTGCAAAATTTACTTCAATATGCTAAAGAAGAAAATTTAGAAATTTCGGAAGTAGAACAACTATTAAAATCTTTTTATAAAGAGAATCCCCAATTAAAAGGAATTTCAAACTATAATAAAGTTGAAAAAGAATATTTAACAAAGACAGATTGAAATTTTAAAGTTTTTGCTTTAGATAATACTTCTTCTCCTGTTTTTAGCGAAAAAAATAATTATAAAATTCTTCATCCAATTACAAAAAAAGAATGTAAAAATCCAAAAACAGGATGAAGATATAGCTTAAAAACTATGGAAGAACATTTAAAAAATAATCGAATTTATTTTTATGATGATGAAACTAAAACACCACGTTTCAAAAGGTTTTTATCAGATTCTGAAATGGAAGTAGCGAAATCGGTAATTGAAAATACTAAAGAAGGTATAAAAGAAATAAATAAAATATTGATTAATAAAAACTTTAATAATCCAAAACCTGTTAGTTTAATAAAATATATATTAAGTTTTTTTAATAAAAATTCAATAGTTTTAGATTTTTTTGCCGGTAGTGGAACTACTGCACAAGCAGTAATGGAATTAAATAAAGAGGATAATGGCAAAAGACAATTTATTTTGTGCACAAATAATGAAAATAACATATCTAGAAATATAACTTTTTCAAGAATAAAAACTGTTATAACAGGATTCAAAGAGAATGGCGAAAAATATTCAAATGGTTCAGAGTTTAATTTAAAGTATTTAGAAGTTAAAACTATAAATTTTGCACAAGCAGAAAAAGAAGATTTTGAAATAGAAGAAATATTAATCAATAGTTCTAAATTGCTTGCAGAACTAGAATATTTAAATGAAATTAACAATGAAGAAATTTATTTTATAAATAATGAAGAAGAAATAGAAACTGCTTTAAAAATAATCAAAAATAAAGGAAAATTGTTTATAAATACAGAAGTAGAGTTAAACTTAGAACAACAAAAAGAAATTGAAAAAAAAGAAATATCGCTTTTCAAAATCCCTTACAAATATTACTTTGAAGAACTTAAAAAGATAAGAGGTTATTAATTATGAAACTAAAAGAATTTCAAGTAAAAGCTGCTCAAAAAATATTTGAAAAAACATTTTCAACCATCAATAACAGCACAATAAATAAAATTATTTTACAAGCACCTACCGGTTCAGGTAAAACATTAATTTTATTTGAATATATTAAGCAGTTTATTTCAAATACTGATAATTATATTTTTATTTGATTAACACCTGGAAAAGGGGAATTGGAAGTGCAATCTTTTAATAAAATGAGAAAAAGTTTTCCAGCAATGATTTCTGGAGATTTGGATGATGTTTTACTAAATGGTTTTGAAAATAAAGGAATATATTTTATAAATTGAGAAAAAATTACAAATAAAACGAATATTGCTATTGCACAAACAGAAAAAAATAATTTTTTTGATAGAATAAACGAAGCTAAGTTGAAAAACTATAATTTTATAGTTATTATTGATGAAGAGCACAATAATAACACAATAAAAGCTAATTTTATTATTGAATCAATTTCTCCAAAAAGTGAAATTAGAGTTTCAGCAACGCCTATAAAAAAATCAAATAATTATCAAGAAATAATTATTAGTGAAAGTGATGTTATTGAAGAAGGATTAATAACAAAAGGAATTTTTATAAATAAAGATCTTGAAAAAAATAAAGGCAATAATATATCTTTTGAAACAAAATATTTAATTGAAAATTCAAATCAAATAAGAAAAAATATAATTACAGAATATCAAAAAATAAATCTCGACATTAATCCATTAGTGTTAATACAATTTCCTAATTTAAATGATAATTTAATTTCACAAGTAGAAGAAATTTTAAATAACTTAGGTTTTAATTATGAAAATGGAAAAGTAGCTTCTTGATTTTCAGAAAGAGATTTAGAAACCGAAGGAACTAAGAAAATAAAAAAACTTAGTAAAATCAATTTAGTTCCTGATGAAATAGTTAAAAATAATAATGAAGTTTCTTTTTTATTATTCAAGCAAGCAATAGCAACAGGTTGAGACTGTCCAAGGGCAAAAATTTTAGTTAAATTGCGTGATAATATGAGTGAAAAATTTGAAATTCAAACACTTGGACGAATTAGAAGAATGCCAGAAGCCCATCATTATAATAATGAAATATTAGATTATTCCTATTTATTTACATATGATGAAAAGTTTAAGAATGAAGCTATTTTATTAGGTGGATTTGAAGCTGAAAAATTATTTTTAAGAGAAGGTGCAAAGGATATTACATTATTAAAACAAATTCCAAACAAAAATTATGCTTACAATGAAAATAAAACATTATTAGAAGAAATCAGAGAGTATTTCTTAATAAAATATAACCTTAAAATCAATGAATTTGAAAAAAATAAAGAAATTTTAAAACAAAATGGTTTTATAATAAATGAAAAAATAATTACAAGTTTTCTACAAGGAAAGATTAATAATTTACAGGAAAATCCTTTTGAAAATGTTAGTGAACATACCAATGAAGTAGATGTAAGCACAAGTGATCATGGAAGAATTTTAATGAAAAGTATAGATCAATTGAAAAACCATCTTAATCTTTCCTATGAAGATTTAAAAGAAACTATTTTGCATAAGTTATTTAAAAAATCTTCATTATTTAGGTTAAAAAGCAAAAAAGATAAAAAAATATTATCTTTAAATAATAAAGAATTCTATTCATTTATAATTAATAATTTTGAGAAATTACTGGAAATATTCAAAAGATTTGAAGAAACGAAAATATTACAAAATTCCCTTTTAGAAGTTAAAGAAGTCGAATTCAAAATCCCTAAAGAAGAATATTATTCATTTATAAACTATGAAAAAGAAAATAAAATATTAACAACAAATGTTTATAAAAATTATTCATTAGCTATGATTGATAGTGAAAAACTGCGTTCAAGAGCAGAAATGAATTTTGAAATTTGGTGTGAAAATAATCAAAATTTTATAAAAGATGTTTATAGAGTTGGAAATAAAGGTTATTCTAATTTTTCAATAATTTATTATAATTCATTTCATAAGCAAAAATTTTTACATATTGATTATATAATCAGAACTCAAAACAAAAATATTTACTTAATAAAAATAGAAAAAGATAATTTTAATAAAGAAGAAGATTTAAAGGCAATGTTTAATCAATTAAAAAAATATTGTTTAAAAAATAAATATAATTTTGCTTTTATAAAGGAAAAACAGTATAAAAACGATTTCAAATTTTTTATTAATAATACTATTTATTCTAGTGATATTAATGATGAATCTTGAATTGAAATTGAAAAAATGATAGAAAAAAATAGATAGTTATGCTATCTATTTTTTATAATTTTAAATCAGCAAATGTGTATCTTATGGGTTTTCCGCCTAAATTATCTAGAAAAATTTCTAGAGAAATTGCTGAGGAATTAGAGTTTAAACCTCTTGATTCTTTTTCTTTTACATATTTTTGAATATCAAAATTAGATTTATTATTTTCTATATTTCATTTTTTAATTTTATCTGCTCATAAAATAAAATTGATTTTATTAGATGTATTATTTTTGTTTTCATCAAATTCTTTGATTAATTCCATTTCAAAAAGTAATCCATCATAGTTTACAAAATAAAATTTGAAATCTTGTTGATAATCTTCGCCTTCTTCTTCTAACTCTTCTTTTGTTAAATTTAAATTATCTTGAGTTTTCAAAATAGCAAAGTCTAAAATTTTATTATCTTTTGATATATAAAATAAAGGATTAGTTAGCAAGTTTTCTCTAGATTTTTCTGTTTGTTCTTCTTTAGTACCGGCAAATAAATTAGTTGTATCAGCCAATTGAATAAAAACTATTTTATTAAGATTAAATAAGAAAAACAACCAATTTTTACTAGTTAATTCTTTTATTTTAGCAAGAGATTCACTATAAGGCAATGCTTTTTTTGAAATAAAACCATCATCGGTATTATTTTGAATAGTTGTATAATAATATAACCAATTTTTAATATCTAAAAATGTTGTTTTAACATCTAATTCTTTTTGTTGCTTTATAAATTGATTCTTTTTATCTTCAGAATCAAATGTAACATTTAGAATATTTGTAATAAAGTCAGAATTTATAAATTTATTTCATTCTTTATCTTCTTTTTCATTTTCTTGTATTTTCATTTGATTAATTTGATTTTGTTGACTATTAGTATTTAAATTACAAGAAGACAAAAATAAAGGAAAAATGGTTAAAAAAGGAAATATTTTTTTAATTTTCATTTAGATCCTTTCATATAATTAACATTTCTGCAGGTTGTCCATATCTAATTTTTTTAATTAAATCATTTTCAAAAGCTTGATAATGTTGAAAACTATCGTGATAAATAGCATTATGAAAAATAGTTGTGATTGCATTTATCGATATATTATCTGTTTTAGAATTGGCAAAATAGAAAATAAAAGGGTTAAATTCTAGTGTTGTTCCACTATCTTTTAAACTTATTTTAATATTAAAAATTTGATTATTTCTTTTGATATATAAATCTTTATAAGAATTACTTAATGCAGTGGTATCCCCTTCTTTAATTTCATTTAATAAATTATTAGAAAAGTAAGTGTCACTATAGTTATCTAAATCTTCTAAACTTTCTAAATATTCTTTTGATGGAGATAATTTATTACCATTTTTATCTACTTTATTAGTTATTGGTAGTGTAAATCAATTACTAAATACAGCTTTAAATTTAGTTAAATTTTTTAAAACAAAATATCAATTTTGAGATAAGAAATTTTTATATTGTAAATAAATAGGATTTTTTCTAAAATCAAAAGAAGAAGATTTTTTTATTTCTTTAGCAAAGTTTTTAAATCTTTTTTCTATTTGTTTTTCTTTTTCTTGTTGATTTTGAATAAATTTATTTATCATATCTTCATCTTTATTAAATTGAATATTTAGAATTAAAGATAAAATATTCTCTGTATTTTTTTCTTCAATAGTTTTGCCTTTATCAACAATATCTAAAGAAGGGTTTATGAATTTTTTAAAATCATTATCAATATAAAATTTATCGTTTTTGTCTTGATTGTCTTTATCTTCTTTTTTGTTGTTAATAAAAGAAGAATTTATATTTTTTAATAAATATTTTTTTAAAGAAAATTCCTTTTCAAGCTCTTTAAAAACTAAAAAATCTAAATTTAAAAAAGTAGTAGAGTTTGAAATATTTAAGTTATTTAAATTAGAATATTTCTCTTCAATTTTTTTATAACCTTCAAGTTTTCTTTGGTTTTTTTCTTCTTCAGTTACATCTTCTTCATCTTCGAGTTCATATTCTAAGTCTTCGTCAAAATCTTTTTTATCTTTTTCTATTTTTTCTTTGATAATTTCTTCTTGTTTGCTTTCGAATTTATTTGCAAACAACTCAATATCTTCTTTTGTTATATTTTCTTTATTTATCTCATATATTTGACTATCTAATCTAAATTTAAATATGTTGTTTTTATAAACAAATTTTTGCAATCTTATAACTTTATTTTTGTCAATAACAATATAAAAAATATCTTTCGATGCTAAAATATTGTCTTCTAATTGTTTATGTACTTTTATAAAAAAATCAATGGATTTTCCTTTCAAATTTAAAAAATTTAAAGAATCAGTTTTAAAATATTCATTTTCTTTTTGTGAATAGAAATTAGAAGTAAATCTATTAACATCGTAAGGATAATGTAAAAATTCTAAGAGATCTAAATT
Source organism: Mycoplasma sp. 1012 (assembly GCF_054343455.1). NCBI lineage: Bacteria > Bacillati > Mycoplasmatota > Mollicutes > Mycoplasmatales > Mycoplasmataceae > Mycoplasma > Mycoplasma sp. 1012. The sequence continues at coordinate 639 of NZ_JBTGVG010000031.1, read as the reverse complement.
TTTTAAAATTCAATATCAATTGTTGTTTAAATTTTCTTCTAAAATAGATTTTCCTATTTTGACAACTGCTTCATTAGAATTACCGCCTTGAGCTTGATTTGGTCTAAGTGGATTATAAACAAATAAAGAAAATTTTAAATCTTCTAATTTTTTATCACTTATGTTTTCTTGTTCAAGAATGTAATTATTTATTTTTTCTAAATTATTTTCAAAAATATCTTTTAATAAAAGATCAATTTCTTTGTTGGAATAAAAATTTTTTTTATTTTGTGCATTTGCTTCATCGTGAAAATTAGTTTTTGCTTCATTACACGAAACAAAAGAATAAAAAGGCGAAAATAAAACTAAAAAAGGTAGAAATAATCTTACTTTTTTATTTTTCATTTTTATTATCTTTCTACTTATAAACTTAGAATAACTATTAATAATTATAACTTATTTATAAAAAAGCAATAAAAAAATTCCCTAAGGAATAATTTCAATCCGCTGTATAAATAATAGTTATTCTAAGTTGTTGTTAATATGTTTATTTATTGTTATTTAATTATTTATACTAAAAAATTATACTATTTTTTGCAAAATAATGTAAATTATTAATCAAAATGTCCTTTTTTTAGCGATATGAAAATAATAATTATT
>NZ_JBTGVG010000030.1:0-10281 GCF_054343455.1 Mycoplasma sp. 1012 | reverse complement strand
ATTGAGAAATTTTTACACAAAATTTATTACACTTCCCAAAAAGATATCACTAATAAAAAATCGCACTTAATTATACTAATTAATATACTTGTGGTGTAAAGTGTAGTTTTTTTAATATTTATCTGTTGCTAAAACCTACTCTGTAACACTGACACTACGTGTCAATTAAAATATGCTCTGTAACGCCCATATATTGCGTATTTTAAACGGTTTTGGTTTGGGAGTGAAATATACCAGATAATAATTTCTGTTTAAAATAACTATGTTTTTGTGAGTTTTAATTTTTTTTCAACAATTCATAATATTTTAAGATTATAAGACAATAGGTTTTAGTGGTAGTATCGTATTATTCTCGCATAATCAAAGTAATAAAAAAAATAACTATATTTCAAGTTACCTTTATATTAATGTTATTTTCATAGTCCCATCCGTTTCATTCAAGTAATCCTTTCTTCTTTTATTTTTTCGTGGAATGGAATTAATCTTTCCTTTAATTTTTCATCTGTTATAGTTTTCATTACATTATTAAATTCCCCTAATAGATAATTTCACAAATTGACTACATCTTCTTCACAATAATATAATTCATGCGTTTTGTGTTTTATAATCATAATTCCTACTGTGTGTGCTTCATCTTTAACTGGTTTGATGATTCTAAACATTTTATCACCAGAATCATACTCTGTAAATAAATTTATAAAATTATCCATATGTTGTTGGTTAAAATCTTCAAAATTATAAGGTATTACTTTCTTTTCTTGTAATCATTTAATATCTCTACTAGTAACCCCCCCTTCGTGTTTTTCAAAATCATTTTCGTCTCCGTTTTTAAATCATTTTAATGTCATTGTTTGTCTCCTTTTGTTATTTTTTTTAACTTTATGATTTATTTTTTATTTTTGTCTTTAAAATTATCTCTTACTCATTGTTTAAAATCATAATTGTTTTTGTTAGTTTTATTTATTTCTAATGATTGTTTTGTTTTTTCTTTACTTAATGAGTTATTTAAATAATTTATCCCTAAGTCATAGTTTGGTTTTTTTACTTCAACCTTGCTATTCTTATCTATTTTATCATTTTTATTCTGTTTGGTTTTGTTATTATCGTTGGTTTCTTTTATATTTTTAGTTGTTATTTTAGTATCCTTAACTGATGGTTTTTTAACAACTTTGTTTTTTATAGTATTAGATTTTTTTACTTGTTTTTTAGTTTTAGTAGTTTTATCTATTTTTTCTATTGGTTTATTTTCTACTATATTTTCTATTTTATTTTCTGGTTTATCAATTTTATCATTTTCGATATTGATATTGTCGCTGTTATTTAATTTATCTTGCACATCTTTATTTTCAACAACTTCTGAATCATTAATTTTTTCAACATTATTTATAGTATTATCTAAATCAATTATTCAATCTGGTTTTTTGTTTTCAACTATTTCTTTATCTTGTTTTGTTTTAGGTATGTTTTCAAAGTTAATAATTAATCTTCCAATTTTATCATCGTTAGTTTTATCACTATTATCTCTGATTTTTATTTTACTTTCATTTATTTCGTTAGTTTTATTATTGTCTTCAATTTTTAATTCTGGTTTAATTTTATTATTGTCTTCAATTTTTAATTCTGGTTTAATTTTATTATTGTCTTTTGATTCAACTTTATCTTCTTGTTTAGTTCCTTTTACTACGTCTTGTGGTTTTTCTTCAACTTCATTAGATTCTGTTTTGTTTATATTATCATCGGTATTTTTTTCTCCCTTATTAGTATCGGATACATTATTATTAGATGTTGAATTGTCTGCTTGAAGTTTATTAATGTCGTTTGTATTATTAGTATTAATGGTGTTGATATTGTTATCTTTTTGAGTGTCTTTATCAATAATATTTTCTTTTTGAATATTAATATGTTCTTTATTAACAGTTTCTTTAATACTTTCTTTGTTATTTGTGATAGTTTCAATTTTTTCTGTTGTATTAATTTTTTCAACTTTCACTTCTTTAACATCAGATTTAATTTCTTTAATATCGCTTTTAGTTTCTTTAATAATAGTTTCTTTTTGAATCGTATTAGGTTGGATTGTATTATTACCCTCTTTTGTTGTTTCAGTGAATTTAGCAGGTAGGGCATTTAGTTTATCAATTAATGGTTTGTTATCTGGTTTTAAGTTATTTAACTGTAATTGGTTATTTGTTAATAATTTTTCATCTGTATTTTTAGTAACTATCCCTTTATCAAACTGTTCTTTAAATCTATCGTAGATACCTTTGTTAGTATTTTGAAAATCATTATACTTTTCTCTAACTTTTGCTTTGATGTTATCGCTGGATAGTTGTTTTTTAGTATCTTTAAATATTTGTTTTGTAATACCTTTTCTATCACTAGAATAATTTTCACTCGTAACATATTGTCCTTTACCTTGACGAACTTTTTTATCTTTAATAGCGGTTTCCCAGTTAGTTAATTTTTTATTAGATAATAGTTTTTTACCGATTTTTGACTGTCCAAAAGCACTATCTCTTATTTTCTCTGAATATTTTGAAACAACATTTGCTTTTTTCTCTAAATATTTCTGTCCAACCCCGGTTCCTAAAAATTTACCTTTTGCGTTTTTACCAAGAAATGCTCCAACACCACCGACTTTTGCCGCAAGTTTAACAGCACCACCAATAGCTTCTTTAATTTTTTCAAATGGTTGAGGTAATTCAGCATAAAATTCTACATCTCATCTAGCAGCTAAATCATTACCTCATTTATTATATACTTCAATTGAAATTCCAAAAAACACTATTCCAATTACAAATACAAATAAATTATTAATAGAAGAAGCAAAGTTTTGTCTAAATAGAAATTGAATTGCTGAATCTTTTAATAATATAAATATTAATTGAAATAAAATAAACACTGTAAGATAACCAACATTAAATACTAAGTTTTTTCAATTAATTCATCACTGTTCAATATTTTCATAAACTGTATCTTTACGAGGATTATATGCTATTGATTCTACTATAATTGAAAAACTCTTAAATAATAGTAATATTGTATTAGTACCAAATGTAATTATATAATCAAACGCCCAAGTAAATAATGCTTTTAAAATTACAACTACAAATACAGATACAAACAATTTTTTAGCGACGTTAATGATTATGTTTAAAACTGTAAAGTTGGGACGAAAAACTTACCATTAGATTAAGTTTTTGTGCCCATATTTATTACTTTCTCTTAAATATAATTTTATTGTTTTACTGCTGATAATTGTCTTAAATCGCTTAATGTTGCTGCTATTGTATTTATTCCATCTAAATCAACTAATCCACCAGATAAAAGATTTCCGATTTGATATGGTATTTCACTCGTTCCTACTAAAATCCCTGGTTGTGATAAGAAAACTTTTACTAATCCCATAAAAAATATATGTGGGAATAATATTATTGCAACTTCTTTTAATACAGTTGGTATAGATACAACACCATTTTTATCTTTTGTTACTTTAATTAATTTTGAAAATCCAAAATAACCTACAAATCCCAAGTTCGCAAGTGCTACACCGATGACTAAAATTGACACTATACTACTTACTATTGTAACGATAGTAACATTACTTGTTAAAGCCGCAATAGTAGCTCCGGTTAATAATGTTACTGGCGCCACACCTGATGTTTTAATAATTTGTGTGTAGATTGAAGATAAAATCAATGCTAGAATTAATGATAGCGGCATTAAAATTTTTGCTTTACCTCAGTATATTTGTGGTAGCGTTTTAATTTGGTTTTCTTCCTTATGTTTTTTTATAGATTGATATAAATGTAGTCCCGTTACCACTCCAATAGTTAAATATAATAATATAGCAATAATATCAAATATTAAACTAGTAAATGGAACTGCTTCTGGTGGGAATTTAGATACAAATTCTTTTAATTTCATTGTTCTCCTTTATTTTATTTTTTTAATTTTGATAAAATTTTTATAATTTCCATATAAACTTTATTTGAATCTATTACATTTTCTAAAGTAAAATCACCTTCTTTTAAAATTATATTGAAATTTTTGTTTGAAGAATTTTTATCAACAGTAATATTTTTAATATCTTCAAGCAAGAAACTGAATTCATTCTTTTTATATTTTGAAATTATTTTTTTTCCTTTTTGATTTTTTTCATATACTAAAATTTCACCAAAAATTCTTGTATTTGATACTTTACATCAAGGTTTAAAATTTTTGTCTATATTTTTTTCATCCTTTGATTTATATGTTAAAACTTTGATTAAATGCATAATAATAAATAAAATACAAAAAACAGCAGGAATAGCAAAACCTATCAAAAGATCTGTTTTATTAATAGTAGAAGAAATAAAACCCCCAAAAGAAAAACAGGCAATTGCTATAAGAGCATTAATTATTATGAATTTAAAACTTATTTTGTTTTCTTCTTTTTTAATATCTATATTAAGTAATATTTGTTCATTTTCTATATTTATATTTTCCATTTTATATATTTTGTTTCCTTTCTAATATTTATTGAATGTTGAACTTAGTCATTTTCTAAACTCTTCAAAAAAATCTTTAAATTTTGATATAAATTCTGACATTTTTATTTTTAAATTAAAATCTTCTAATTCGTCTTGTCTTAATTCCATTTCTCAGATCATATTTTGCAATAAATTATATAATGTTGACATAGGTTCCCTTGTATCTCATAAAATTAATCTTTCTATATAAGTTTTTTCATCATTTAATTTAATAATTTTTTTATTTTCTTTTGAATTATAATCAAATAAATCTTTAATATAACCTAAATTATTATCATCAAAATCCTCTCATTGTTCAGGTAATAAATTTATTTCTTTTAATCATTTTATTAAAGTTTTAAGATCAGATGTATCGATAGAATCTGAATACTCATATTCATTTATTTTTTGTTTACCTTTTTCATCAATTGTTATAATTGGATTTATATATACAGTTAAACTTATTTTTTCTACTCCAGCGATTTTTCCCATTATTTTATTAAGTATTTTATTAAACATATTACTCCTTTCTATTTTTTTTATATTTTTTCTTCTTTTTTTCATAATTCTGTTAAGTTTACATTCGAACTATCAGGTTGTTTATCTTCTTCTAACTTATCTACTTGAATTAATAAAGGCATTCTAAAACTTGTTCCTGCAATTACACATTGTCCTGATGATAAATTAGGAATTCTACTTTTTGATACACTATCTAAAGAACTAACTGTATTAGATATCATCCTTAAATCTTGCTCATTTACAAGTCTATGTATGAAATAATTATGAAGTTGAGACATAATTGTGGAAGAAATATCGCTCGGTCTTTGGCTTGATAGCGTTATAAAGAAACCAAATTTTCTTCCTTCTTTTATTATTTCTTCAAAAATATCCAATCTATAATCTTTTCAAGAAGAATCTTCTCTAGTTGCTTGTTCAGAAAGAATATTATGAGCTTCATCTATTATTAAATGGATAGTTGACTCTATTTTATTCCCCTTAATCATTTTTGTTTTATGTTCTTCATATAGTTGTTTCACAATTAAAAGTGGAAACATTTTCTTAATTTCAGGTTTAGCATTTTTAAAAGAAATAATGTTTAAAATTTTTAAATCCGTTATAGTATTATTATTTATTTCTAAAAAATTTCCTACTGAGTTTGTGTCAATTCTATGTAAAAGTGGTTGTATGTATTCAAAATTAAAATTTTTATTGTAATTTGTTTCTTTAATTAAAGAATACAAAACAGCAATTTTTAATTTTTCATTAAAAGTAAAATTTTTTTGTTTCCCTCATTTTCATTCTTCTAAAAAATTTCCTTCAAATTTATATTTTTCAAATGATTCTTTTTCATAATTAAAATCAATTTTTCTCATTTGCATAAGTTTTCATAGTAGTCCAAATGATTGTTTTTGAGTTATTTTTTCTGCAATTTCTTTAATTTTTTCAGAAATTTTTTCTTCAGTAAAAAATTCTTTTTTTTCATTTAAAAAATTTTCTACACTTTTTTTTATAAAAGGTTTTTGAGTTTTTTCTGTTGCTGAATAAATTATTGATAATGTATCTTCATTTCAAAAAAAATTATTAGTTAATGTTATTTTGTCATTTGAAGTTTCTGCTAAATTTATGACTTTTTTATGTTTTGATAAAACATTATCTTTTATATATTCACCATTAAAATCTAAGATAACAAATTTGCTTTTATCAAAAGAATAACTTGAATTCTGTAAATTAAATAATTCTGTATAAATTTTTGTTAATGTATTAGATTTTCCACTTCCTGTATTTCCAAAAATACCCATATGTGTATTAAAAAGGTTATTTCAGTTTAATCAAAATTTAATATCATTATTAAGAATTGTTCCTATAGCAAAAGATTCATTATTAGATTGATTCCCAAACTGATAAATTTGGTTAATCTCTTCATCGCTAAGTAGCACTACTTCGTTAAAAATCATTGGAAAATGTTTTATTCCAAATTCAAACTTTTGTTCTGATAAATTTCCAATTATTTTAACTTCAAGTTTTCTTTCAAATCTATTTGGAGAAAATTCATGATTTAAATTATTTTTTATTTTATCTTCTAAAAACTCTTTTTCTATTCTTACTATTATTTTATTAGAACCTCTAATTATTCCTAAATAATTACCGATAGAAACTCCGTTATATATTTTCCCATTAAATACATAGTTTTCTTGATTTGTATTTTCTTTGGTTAATATCACTATTTTAGAACCTTCAATCAAGATAACATTCCCAATTATAAATTTATTATTCATATGTTAAAAAAACTGAGTAAAAGTGATTTTTTTATCACTATTTTTATTTTCTCAATTTAATATTTTTATATTTTTACTAAATTTTTCAAATTTTCTAAATTGTTCTTCATCGTTTTTATTAAAATAAATAAAAATAACTTGTAACTCAAAATTGCTCAAAGATCTTTTAAAAATTTCTCGAATATGCTCATCTGCAAAAGAAAAACCAAAAACTATTAGTATTGTTTGCTTTTTTTCCAATTCATAACTGAAAGATCTTATGTTTTGATAATAATGTTCTTCTAATATGGTTTCTCAAAATTTTCTTTTATCAGGATTAACTATAGCTAATTGCTTATATTTATTAAAAAACTCATTTAATTTTTCTTCTTTTAAAGAAGAGTTATTTTTTAAATCTTGTATTTTTTTAATTAAATCATTAACTGAATTATATTTATTTTTTTCTAAAATGTTTTTTAGTTTTTTAAATAATTTAATTTTATCAATTTCTAATATGCTTTTATTAATTTCATTAAATAATTCGAATTTATCATCTATTGCAATTTTTTTATTATCTTCATAAGTTTCAACTTTTCAAGAAACAGAACCATGAAATTTTATAAGATTTATAGTGGATAATTCTCGTTTATATACATCATTATAACCGCTGTATGACACATTTAAATAAAAATTACTATTACTTATATATTTTTTAAAAAAACCTCTTGAACCATCATTAAAATAAACTAATGAATTTTCTTTTGTTATTAGATCAAAAGTGGTTTCAAATAATAAATCATAATTAGTAGTAAAAATATTTATTCTTTTTGGTTTCTCATTACTTTCGTTTTCTAAAAATTCTATTAAAAAATTAACAAAATTTTTATATTTTGTAATAGTGGTATTATATTCATCATATTTATCTTTTGACTTTTCTGAATATTTATTTATTTTAATCATAGGTTTTATTATTTTTTTACAATAGTAATAATAAACAAGAATTTTTGAATTTTGGTCCATTTTTTCATCAGCGATTATTTCTTCGATGGAAAAACCACTAGCTAGATTTAAAGTATTATATAAACCAGAACTTGCTCCTGAACCTATTAGAAAGTTAATATTTTTTCCTCTTAATATTTTTTCAAAATCTTTTTTATCCATAATTTTCTCTTTCTTGTTAAGTGCTTATCTATCGTTTCAGATAATTATAAATTCTATTTAATTAATTAATATTTTTAATTTTTCTCCTTTCTTTTCTCTCAATTTTACAAAAAAAAAAAAAAAACAAAGGATTTTATAAAAGTTCTATAAAAAATGAGTTTGTTATATGCAATTTCAATAAAATAAAAATAAAAAAATCTCTCTTTAAAATCAGAGAGAAAATTATTAATTGAAATTTTTATTTCTTTAATTTTGAGGAAACTCAAAACAAAAAATAAGAAAGATTCTTGTTAAAAAGAATAAACTTTATACGAAATATTATGTTACTATTTTGTTTACTTTTTATTAACTATTTTTTCCAAATATATGGGAAAAACAGGCATATTTGAAAAATATAACTCAATTTTTGCAAAATCCTATTTTTCTTAAATTTTTGGGGGGTAAAAATTGGTTCATTTTGCCAAAAAGTTTATTTTTCATTAAAATTTTACCATTTTTTTAACTTTTTGCCAAAAAAAATTATTTTTTTTTATTTTTGGAAAAATGTTGTATCATTTTAATGTAAAAAAATACATTAAGAGTCACTGAGTTTAAGGGAACTTTGAAGTGAGCCAACCTGCAATGCAAGGTGGAAACCCTTGGGATATTAAATATCTGTCATGTATAGAAATCTTTAATGTTCCAAAAATTCTCTTTTGTAAATTAGAGAATTTTATTTTTTAAAAAAACAAATAACAAGGAGAAAAAATATGTATAAAAAATTATTTACAAGCGAAAGCGTAGGAAAAGGACATCCAGATAAAATATGTGATCAAATTAGTGATGGAGTTTTAGATGCTATTTTAAAGAAAGATCCAGATGCAAGAGTTGCATGTGAAGTTATGGCTTCTAATAGATTAATTATTATAGGAGGAGAAATAACAACTAAGACTTATGTAGATGTTGTTAAAGTTGCTTGAAATACAGTTAAGAAGTTAGGATATAGTGAAAGTGATTTTACTATTGTTTCTAACGTTAATAGTCAAAGTCCAGATATCAATCAAGGAGTAGATCAAAAGAACGGAGAAATAGGAGCAGGTGATCAAGGAATTATGTTTGGTTATGCAACTGATGAAACACCGGAATTTATGCCTTTAGCAATCACTCTTGCTCACGCATTAGTTAAAAGAGCAGAAGAGTTAAGAGTAAGTCATAAATTTAAATGAGCTAAATCAGATATGAAAAGTCAAGTAACCATTGACTATACAGATGAAACAAATATTAGAATTGATACTATACTTATGTCAATTCAACATGATGCTAATTATGACGAAAATGCCTTTAAATCCTTTATAAAAGAAGAAATTATGCTATTTATTTCTAATAAGTATAATTTAAATAATGACTATAAAATCTTAATAAATCCTACAGGTAAATTTACAATAGGCGGTCCTATTGGCGATGCTGGATTAACAGGGAGAAAAATAATAGTTGATACCTACGGTGGTGCTGCAAAACATGGAGGTGGGGCTTTTAGCGGAAAAGATTATACAAAAGTAGACAGAAGTGCTGCCTACGCAGCAAGATGAGTAGCTAAAAATTTAGTTGCTGCAAAAGTAGCAAAAAAAATTGAAATTCAATTATCTTATGCCATCGGTATAAGCAAACCAATTTCCATTAATGTTAATACTTTTAACACATCTAAATATAGTGATGAATTTATTTTAGAAATCATTGATAAAACATTTAATTTAACACCAGCAGGTATTATTAATGATTTAAACCTTAAACAGCCTATTTATCAACAAACTGCTTCATTTGGACACTTTGGAAGAAATGATTTAGATTTACCTTGAGAAAGATTAAACAAGGTAAATGAAATAGAAAATATGCTTAAAAACGGTAAATAAAAAAATATCATACTTTTAAAGAGCACTTATAAAGATTAATAGAAGTAAAAAATATGAAATTTATAAATTTATTCTTTAATTTAAAAAACTCACTTTTAAAGTGAGTTTTCTTTGTTCCCCATACCAAGTCTAAAAAACGAACATAAATAAGGGATCCGCCAATTCAATACATAAATTCTACCATTTTATTTAATTATTTTTATACTAAACACAGAAATAAAATGTCGCCATAAAAAGAACAAGAAATATGAAATAAAATTTCTAAAGATACATTAATTGAAGTTGTTAAAATTTATAAGAAAGTTTTACCCAAAGAATTATTTGACGGTGTGTTAAACCAAGTATTACAAGAAAAAAAGGAAAAAGAAAAATAAAATCTCCAATTTTAAATTGGATATTTTTCTTTTAAAATAATTAATTATCACAATATTTGGAAGTGTAATAAATTTTGTGTAAAAATTTCTCAAT
>NZ_JBTGVG010000029.1:0-11414 GCF_054343455.1 Mycoplasma sp. 1012 | reverse complement strand
TTTTACCAGTGATATCACTGGTAAAATGTGTCCCAATAAATTGTCCCACTTTAGATTCTTCACCTTTAGTAACTTTTATTTTAAAAGTAGCAAAGAGTGAATCACCATTTACTTCATATCTCAAATCATTGCTGTAATTTATTATTTCAACTTTTACACCTTCTGGTTTTTGTATATCAAACAATAAATTCTCTTTATAAATTTTATCAAATACTTTATTAATTTCTTCTTGAGTTAAAGCATTAGCAGAAGCATTTGTTGGATTAGTTAAAGAATTTAAAGCGGTTTCTATTTTTTTATTTGAATATTCAGGAAAAGTTTTTAAAACTTCAGAAAATAAATCATTTTTTAATCACATATTAAAAAAATTTATTTGTTTAATGTTGGCATAATAATTTTTAATGTCTTCTGAATTAGAAAAATCATAATAATTTTTAACTTCTCTATAAAATTTAGAATTGGTAAATATTTCTTTTGGAGTTATTGAAATATTTTTCAACAAGTCACTTTTTAATTGTACAGAATTTTCTGTTTGTAAAGGAATTTCCTTTATTTTAGTATCATTTACATAAAAACCAATGTTTAAAGCTATCTTATTATTGGCTGTAAAAATATTATCTGTTTCTTCTATTTTATATTTAAAAAAATTATTTACTATTTTTTGTTTAGAAACAAAAATTTCCTTTATTTTTTCAAAATTATTTGTTAAATCAGATTTATATAAATCTAAAAACTGATCATAACTAAAATTAAAAATCTCATCTAAATTGCTAATTTTGATTGTGTTAATTTTAGAATTTAAATCATTACTAAAATTAATTGTTTTAGTAACTTTTGCAAATTTTGTAGAATCAGTGGTGCTTTTTGCAAGGTAAATTAAATTTAAATTATTAACATTAGTAGAATCTATTTTGACTTCTTCTAAAGTTAAATTCACATTTTCTATATCGTTATGTGATAAATAAATATTTTGATTTTCTTTATTGATAGATGCACTATATAAGAATTTTTTTAAATCATAAGTTTCTATATTTGGATTAAAATTAATTTCAAGTTTTCTTTCTACATCTTCTTTAAAAGTTTCATCTTCTTTTACAGGTTCTTCATTTTGTTCATCTGAACCATTTAATTTCTTCTCTGAATCTTTTAAATTAACTAAAGTAGAATTTATTTTATTTAAAAAATCTAGTGTTTTAATTTGTTCAACATCAGAAACTAACTTGTTGTTTTTTAAAAATTTTTCTGTTTCTGATAAAAACTTATCAAACTCTTCTTTATTATTTGCTTCTGTATATTTCTTTGTTTCTTTAACTGTTTGAGCATTTAAAACATTGCTTATTATTTTATTAACAATAGAATTATATTGTAAAGAAAGATCTAAAATATTATTAATTTCTTCTTTTGAATTTAATGAATTTATAAAAGCAACTAAACCATTTTTAGTTTGGTCATTTAAATTAGAATAATTTTCAATTTTTGATTTACTAGATTTTTTGTAATCTTCTAGATTTTCTTCTGTGTTTTCATTTGAATTTGTTTTTTTGTTTCTAGTTAAAGCGTAAGTTGTACCAATAACTGCAGAACCTACACCAACAACCCCAGTTAGCAATAACAATGCTAACAATAATTTTTTCTTTTTTTTGTTCATTTCTCTTTTACTTCTTTCAATTATTTTTTAATTTTTTCTTCGATTGTTTTAATTGTTAATTCATTAGCTTTTTGAGGATTTGCCTGACCTTTAGTTTGTTTCATTATTTGTCCTAAAAAGAATTTAATAACTCTTTCTGGTCTATTTTCATAATCATTTAATAATTGTTCATTTTCTAAGATTAAATTATTTAAAATTTTTTGAATTAAATCATTATTTTCTATTTGAACCAAATTGTATTTTTTAATAATTTCATCAATACTTAAATTTTCTTGTTCCTTATATAAAACTATTTCTTTTGCTTGTTTTGATGAAATAGAATTATTTTTTTCTAAAGTTAAAATTTCAACTATATTATTTGGGGTTATATTTAACGAATCAATGCTTTTTTCCTTTATAATTGGAACAATTTCAGAAAAAAAGAATTTAGCTAATTTATCTTTATTGTCAAAATTTATTTTATTAAAGAATTGTAATCAATCAAAATTATTTAGTAACTGTTCTACGTAAATATTAGAAACTGATTGGTTTAATAATTCTTCTTCCCATTCTCAATGTAGCTTATCTAATTTAATTGAATCAATAAATTCTTCTTTTAATTGAATAACAGGAATATTTGGTTCAGGATAATATCTATAATCAACTGCTCCAGTTTTTTCTCTCATTACTATATTTTGTTGTAAAACATCATCAAAACGTTTGGTTTGTTGAATTATTTTTTCGTTATTATTTAATTTTAAAGTTTGAACTTCAATTTCTAATTCTATTGCTTTTTTCACATTAGAAATGGAATTAATATTTTTAATTTCTACTTTAGTACCAAAACCTTCTCCCGGTTTGTTTAAAGATAAATTAATATCTGCTCTTAGTGAACCTTCTTCTAATTTTGCATCTGATATTCCTAAAAATTTTGCTATTTTAGCAATTGTTTCTATATATTTTGCAGCTTGATTGGAATTTTTGATAACAGGGTGTGTAACAATTTCTATTAGCGGAATACCTGCTCTATTATAATCTAAAAAAGTTCCTTGTTCAGTGTGTAATTGTTTTGCCGTATCTTCTTCCAAATGTATTCTTTCTATTGAAATTTCATTAACTTCATTATTAATTTTAAAAGAAACTTTTCCATTCTTTCCTATAGGTCTAAATTGTTGTGTGATTTGAAAACCTTTTGGTAAATCAGGATAAAAATAATTTTTTCTATCAAAATGTAATTCATTATCAATATTCATTTTTAATGCTTTTGCTAATTTTATAGCTTTTATAACAGCTTCTTTATTTAATAAAGGCAATGTTCCAGGATAAGCTAAATCAACTAGACTAATATTTTTATTATTTTCTTCATTAAATGAATTTTTAGCTGCTGAAAACATTTTAGTTTTAGTGTTTAACTCTAAATGTATTTCAATACCTATAACCACTTCATAATTATTCATTAGATTTCTCCTTTAATTTTTCTTCAATTCAGAGTGCATAACTCAATAATTTTTCATCATTTTGCATTTTAGAATCTATGGCTATATTAAAAGGTAATTTATTATTTGGGTCCACACCTAATTTCATTGTTATAGATGGAGAACCAGCTAAATTAGAACCTGTTAAAATATAATCCATATAACTTCTTTTTTCTGTATTTTCAAAATAAGGAGCAACATCGGGCGCTGCTGGATAAATAACTATATCATATTTATCGTATAATTCATCTAAATAATTTTTTATCAACCTTCTAATTTTTTGAGCCTTTAAAAATAATTCATCTTGATTTTCTTTTTCAAGGAAATAAGAACCTAATATTAATCTTCTTTGTACCATTTTTCCAAATCCTTTTGAACGGGTATTAGTCATTATTTCGCTTCAGTCTTTACCTTTTTCTCTTTGTCCAAATGCTATTCCATTTAAATTAGCTAAATTGGAACTTGCTTCAGAATAGGAAATAATGTCATATACTGGTTTAATTGCTTTTAATAAATCAGCATTAGGTTCAATTGATTCAATTTCCATATTTGTGGAAATTTCCTTTATAAAAGAAAAATATTTTTCATAAACAGATTCACTTAGTAAGTTTTTAGGAATATTAAAATATCCAATTTTATTTGGTTTTGTTTTTATAATATTGTTAATTAAAATGTTTTCAGAAGTCATGTCATTATAATCTTTTCCATAAGCAACTTTAGCAACCTCTATAACATCATTAACATTATGAGTAAATCATGAAACTGTATCTAAAGAAGAAGCATATGCAAACATACCAAATCTTGAAACCGCTCCATAACTTGGTTTAAACCCTACTTTTCCTATGTATGATGCGGGGAGTCTTACAGAGTCTCCTGTATCTGAAGCTAAAGCAAAAGAAATATTGTTTGTCAATGTAGCTGCAGAACCAGAAGAAGAACCACCTATTTTTCTTTTATTATCTAAAGGGTGAGAAATAATTCCTCAATAAGAATAAATACCTTCTCCACCTAGAGCTAATTCATCATTATGAACCTTTGCTACAGGTATTGCTCCATTATCAAGTAATTTTTGCACAACAGTAGCATTATAAGAAGGGTAAAAATTTTCAAGCAATCTAGAAGATGCTTGTGTTTTAGCTGTTTTTGTAGCAAAAACATCTTTAATAGTAAAAACGCAACCACTAAGTGCTTTGTTTTCTATAATTTCTTGTTCTGGAAAAAGAAAAGAAACTGCATTGTTTTTATCTTTATGCAACTCTTTGTAAGCTAGTAAAAAATTTCCTTTATTTTTTATCATTTATAACCCTTTCTAATTGAACAAAATTTTCATTTTTTGCAGGTGCATTTTTTAATAAAATCCCTTTATTTTCTGTATATTCAGCAACTTCATCTTCTCTAACTAAACTAAAATCTTTAATTTTTGTTAATCTAACTAGTGGTTCCACATTACTAACATCTATCTGTTTAAATTCGTTTAACATTTTGTAAATTTCATCAAATTCTTTTTCTAATGATAAAATAACTTCATCATTTGGAATGAGTTTTAATATTTTAGCTAATTCAATTATTTCTTCTCTTTTCATTTTTCTCCTTACTATCATTTTGGATAACTTATAAATTCTTTATCATTTAAATAAGATAAATCTCCACTTAAATCTTTAAATTTGATTCTATGTGAATGTAAAAAAACTCTAAAATTTTTTTTACCACCATACTTTGTATCGCCATAAATCGGAAAACCTAAATGTGATAAAGTCACTCTAATTTGATGTTTTTTTCCTGTTATTAATCTTGCATATTTTTTAGAATTTTCACTAAAAAATTCTGTTATAGCTAATATATTTGAGTTTTTTACTACTTTCATTTTTTGCTTAGTTTCATCTTTTTCAAGAAAAAGTGAAGAAGTGAATTTATTGTCTATTTTTATATCAGATTTAAAGATATAAATTTTTTCAAATTTCTTTTGTTTTTCTTTTAATTCGACAAGTGCTTTATAATTTTTTGCATATATTACTATTCCTGAAGTTTTTTTATCTATTCTACCTATGTGAGATGGAATAAAAGAATCTTTTTGTTTAAAATTCAAATAGTTTAAAATTTGCAAATCTAAACAATTATCTTCACTATGAATAGCTATATTTTCTTCTTTATTTACTATTAAAATATTTTTGTCTTCAAATATTATAGAAAAGTTTTTTTCTTTACTGTTATTTGTGGTTGTAAATTCTTGATTTATTTTTTCTTCATTTAGTCCATAAACTTGGATTTCATCATTAACCCTAATAATATATTTTTTATCATTGCTTCTTTTGCCATTAATTTTTATATCTTTTAAGCGAAAAAGTTTTTCTATTTTAGATAAAGGAACCTTGTTAAAATATTTAATTATAAATTTATATAATGTTCTACCTTCATCATTTAACGTTGCTTTTATTATTCTCATAATTGAATTTTACTTTAAATTTATTTTTTATTTTATAAAAAATTAATTTTCTTCTATTCTAGATAAAATAAACAAAGGAGCGGTTTCTGCTCTTAATATTCTTTTTCCTAAACTTATTGCTTTAAAGTTGTTTTTTAAAGCTAAGTCCACTTCTTGTTGACTAAAACCGCCTTCTGGACCTATTAAAAATAAAGAATTTTGAGGAAAAAGAATATTTTTATCAGAAGTTTCAACTTTTTCATATGCTATATATTTATTTTTTATATTTAAGTTTAAAATTTCTTTAAAGTTAATGGGATAATGTATTTTCATAACTTTATTTCGGAAACTTTGTTGCGTGGAACTTTTGGCAATTTCTTGTCATCTTTCAATTTTTTTGTCAATGTCGTTGCCTAATTTTTGCTCAACATTTTCACTAAAAATTGGATAAAAATCACTTGCACCTAGTTCTGTAGCCTTTTGAATTAATCACTCAAAACGCTTGATATTAATTATTGCACTTGCTATGATAACAGGTTCATTAAATTCGTGATTTTCTTTAAGTTCTTGCTCAATTATCGCTAAATCACCTTCTAAATGACAAATATAGAATTTTTCTTCATATATACAAATTATTTTTTCGTTTTTTATTCTAGCTACCTTTATGTGATGGAGAGTTTCATTGGATAATATAAAATAATTATTTTCTTTTTTTTGTGCAAAAAATCTCATCATAATTTACTCCTATTTTTGTTAAATTAGTTTATAATATTATAGAAAAGCCATCATAGCTCAGTAGGTAGAGCACATCCATGGTAAGGATGGGGTTGCAGGTTCGATTCCTGTTGTTGGCACCATATCAAATAGACCATAAAAATCTCTTCTTAAAATAAAGAAGAGATTTTTTTATTTTTCACTTGGTATTATGTGAATATGAGTATGAAAAACTTCTTGACCTGCTTCTTTTTCGTTGTTTACAAGTAGTTTAAAACCTTTTACATTTAATTTTTGAGTTTGTTCAATTGCAAGTTCTTTTGCCTTTACAATTAAATATTCTAAGTCACTATTTTCAATAGAAAATAAATTTCTAGAATAAATTTTAGGAACTACTAAAAAATGTCCTTTTGTAACTGGTTTTATATCAAGAAAAGCTATAACTCTTTCATCTTCATAAATGATATTTGCTGGTATTTCTCTATTTATAATTTTTAAAAATAATTGTTCCATTTTACATCTCTATTTTTTAGTTGTATTTTTATTATTTGATTCTGGGTCTAAAATTGAATCTTTATATTCAATTTTGTAACCAGCATCTTCATAGAATTTTTTAATCTCTTCATATAGAGTGTTTTTGTCTGCTAAATATAATGAAAATGCCAATATTTCCTTTTGTTCTACTGTATTTCAAGGTGTGTGATCTAAAGAGAAATAAGTTTTATATGTTGTTACATTGTCTTTTGTTGTTGCTTTGTTTTCATCAAATAAAGGCACAATTTTATTTACATAAGAAGCTGATATTTTGGTTAAATCACTACTTATTGCTTTTACAGAAGAAGGATAATCACTAAGTACTCTCCCTTCTTCAGAAATGTTAGGAGAGTAAGAAGGAGTACTTGAATCTCAAGTTACATCTACTGCATAAGTTCTTACAGAAGGGTGTTGATGGTCTTTGTTTGTAGTCAATACCATTTTGATAATTACTGTTACTCTTTTTTGAATGCTATCTGATTCAAAAGGCATAATTTTTTCAACAGTATAAGTAACATCACTATGTTTTGCTGCTTTAACAACTTCAATATCTTCTTTAGTTAATTGATATTTTGTTTTTGTCTTGTCAAAAGAGTCTTTTAGTTTGATAGGTAATTCTTTTTTACCTTTTCAACTTTCTGCAGCTGCTAAATCATTTTTAGAATATATAATTCTAGAATTTTCATCCACAAATCCGCTCTTTATATTTGTCTCTCTTTTCAAAGTATAAACATCATAATTAAAACTTCCTTTAGGGTTAGAACCTTGATTGTAGAGAATTCCTTGATATGATAATAATTGTTTTAAATCAATATCATCATTCACATTTAATAACTCAAAATCCTGTATTTTATTGGTGTTTTTGGAATTTTTAAATCTTTCATCTACTAAAGAGTTAAAAGAATTTTCATCTTTAATTTCTAATAAATTATAAGTGGCTAAGTCATCTGAATCAGTAGACTCATATTTTCAAATTTGACCAGGTTGTTTTTCTAATAAAAGTGTTTTTAAAAAGAAATCTTTGGTTTCTGGATTAGTATTTTGATATGCTAATCTTTGATTATAATTTGTGTTTTTTTCCGCTGAATTTGTTTTATATTTATTGGATTCAATAATATCTTTAGATTCAGAACTAGTTAAGAATTTAAAAACTAAAACCATTTTTAAAATATTGTTTTTTAAATCTGAATTATTGTTGTTAAATAAAATTTCAAATCCTTTTTCTGTAAATAATTTATTTGGTCCTACCTCTGTATATAATTCTTTTAATTCTTCTGTAGTTAAAAAATTATTAGAATTTAAATCATTTATAAATTTTACTGTAAAGGTGCTGTCTTTTTTCAACTCTTGTTTTTGGTAAAAATTAAATGCTTTTTTAACTAATGCATAAAATTCGCTATTTTTGTTTTTAAATTCTTGATCTAAGTTTTGATTTTTAAATCATTTATCAGTTAAAATGGTTTCGATATATTTGGTTTCAATAAATCTTTTAACTACTTCTTTTTTTAATTTCTCATCTTGAATTATTTTTTCTGAACTTTCTACTTCAACAGGAGAACAAGAAACAACAGATAACGGAATAATTCCCGCTATAACACTTGTTAATAATGAATATTTAATTTTTTTCATTTCATTCTCCTTTATTTATTTTTAATAATTCCAAAATGTTTTTGTAAAGCATCATAAATAGTGTCTACATCTGATTTTTCTGTTTTTCCTGTAATTGTTCAGTAGTTTTTAGTGTTGTCAAAATTAAAATCAGCATTTAAATTGTATTTTTTAATTTCTGTTAAATAAGTTTCAATTTTAGTATTTATTTTTAAAATTAAATCATTAGAATAAGAAATTATTTTATTATCAATATTTTTTTCTAAAGACTTAATATAATTGGTTTTTTCTTCTTCAGACTTATTACTTTTTACATCTGTCAATAATTTAGTTTTAAATTTTTCATCAGATATTGTGTCTTTTAAAACAAAACTTTCGTTTTTTAATTCATTAAATAAGTCATTTATTTTAAGTCTGTTAGTTATTGAAGAGTTAATTTGATTATTAGCATTTAATTGTAATTCTTTTTTAAGAATTTCTTGTAATTTATCAAAAGTGTTTATTGAATTTTTTAAAATAATATTCAATCCTTTACTTGAATAAATAATTGAACTGTTTTCAGTTAATTTATAAATTGTGTGAATTCTATAACTTGAATCGGTAGTTTCTCCAAAAGTTTCTTTAAAAGCTTCACCAGCTTTTTTAAGTTCTCCATCGCTTAGTTTATCAATAAAATCTGCTATTTTTTTATTTAGTTCATTAATTTCAGTTAATTTTTTATTAGTTAAAGTTGAAGCATCTGGAAGTAAATTTTCATGTCCATTTGCAAATAACTTTTCTTTAATTTTACTAAATAAAGTAGTGGATAAAATATGTGTTGCTTCTTTTGCACTAAATACATTATCTAAAAATGTAATGCCATAAGAAGAATCTTCACTATCAAAAATTTGACTTAAATTTCTTAAAGGTAATTGTCCTAAATTTTGTGCATTTGTTTTATTAACTGATGAATTAATTGTGTTAAGTAAAATTCTATCAGTAGATTTTTGATTCTCATCTGAAGTAGCAGTATTTCCTTTGAAGTTTTCAATTAAACTTAGTGTAGTTTTTACTTCTTGTGTGGTTAAATCATTAGAATTTATTTGGGTTACTGAATATCTTAATAATTCTTTTAAATCAGCTTTAGCAATTGTTCATGCATCTTGTGCATTTGAAGAATTTTGATTAGCATGAATAACTAATTGAGAAACATCAAAGAATGAAAATTTATCTTTTAATAAAGCATTATTGTTAAAATAAAATTTATTAATTACATTATTTGCATTCATATACTCTTTAACATAAGAATTTGTTAAAAATGCAGAAACTTTATATTCATCTTTAATTTTTTCTTTTTCAGATTCTGTTTTAGATTTATCACTTTCTCTTTCGATATTTGGAATAAATCCATTTACAACGTTTGAACCTTTGTCAGCATCATCTTCTAAAATGATAATATCTTTAAATAATCTATCACCTTTTTTATAAACAATATTTCCATTTTTATCTTTAATATCTTCACTTAATACTCTATTTTTAACATCTTTATATAAGTATGTTGTTGAAAACTCTGGAGTAAATCTTGCAAAAGCTTTTTTTTCTGCTTCTTTATATGTTAAATATTCAACTGCTTTATCAAAATTGACTGCTCCACCAAATTTTGGATCTGTAGAAATATATTTATTAAATTCAGATTCTCAATTTTGGAAACCATAAGTTCTTTGATATCTTCTTCTTTCGTCTTCAAGGAATTTTTGTTGTGATTGTTTTAAATCATCATAGCTTTTAAAATTAGGATTAAATCTATCGTTTGCACTTGTTTTACCTGCTACATAAGATTTATCTCATGCTTTTTTGAATAATTGAGAAGCCTCATATTCTTCTTCATAAAGATAATTAATTAAAACTTTTTGTGCTTCATCAAATTGTTCTTTATTAATAACTGAATCTGTTTGGGTTGCGTTGATAATATCTTGAAGATTTAAGTTTTTAGGACCGTTTGGTGTAGATATACTTACTAAAATATCTGAATCTGCTCTAGCTGCAATTTTTGTAGGTTGTGCATTAGTGATACCTAAAGGAATTCCTATAGCTAATCCAGAAACTACCAAAGCAGCTGATGCAAATAAAACTCCATTAAGGATTTTTCTTTTTTTAATTTGTTCTGGTGTTCTTTCTTTTTTTTGTTTTTTCTCGCTTTTGGAATTTAATCTTGCAAGTTTTTTAGAAAGTTTTTCTTTTGACATATTTACCTCTTTAGTTTGCTATTTAATTTATATTAATTAAATTAATATAAAAATTTTACCAAATTTTAATGTAATATAAATTAAAAATAAAAAAATAAAAAATTTTTCATTTTTTTGCTTTTTATAATTATAATAATTAATACACACGCAAAGGAGTATGAATGATGTACAAAAAATTTTCTGAAGGAATGATTGAAGTTATTACCGGTCCTATGTTTTCTGGAAAAAGCGAAGAATTGTTAAAAAGGATTAGAATTTTAGAATATGCAAATATTAAAACTTTAGTAGTTAAACCACACTTTGATAATAGGTTTGCAGAAGATGAAATAATTTCTAGATCAGGAGCAAAAATATCAACTTTTAATGCTTCTACAGCCGAAGAAATAAAAGAGTTATTTAATAAAAAAAATTATAAAGCAATCGCTATTGACGAAGTTCACTTTTTTGGTAAAGATGTTCTTAATTTACTTAGTGATTTAGCTGATGATGGTGTAAGAGTAATAGTAAGCGGTTTGGATATGGATTATTTAAGAAGACCTTTTAGTATTGTTCCAGCATTACTTTCAATGGCTGAAAATGTTACAAAATTGCAGGCAGTATGTGTAAAGTGTAAAAATGCAGCATCTACAAGTTTTAGAAAAATTAATAGTAAAAATGTAAAACTTTTAGGGGACACTGAAGAATATGAAGCAAGATGCAGATCTTGTCATATAAAAGGCGAATTTGGAAAAATTAAAGATAAAAACGAAGACAAAAGTGAAGAAAAATAACCTGGAAGTGTAATAAATTTTGTGTAAAAATTTCTCAAT
>NZ_JBTGVG010000028.1:0-12672 GCF_054343455.1 Mycoplasma sp. 1012 | reverse complement strand
AACAAGAAGATCTATTTGAACAACAATTATTTATTGAATCGCATACATAATTTTACTTGTAGTAGTAATTATTCTAGCAATTCAAAGATAATATTTAACCTATATTTATTTACTCCAATATTAATAAAAGCAATATAAATATAGTATTAAGCACTTATTTAGTAAGTGCAAAAAGTAAAAATAAGTATAAAATAAATATTAATTATTTAAATTATTTGTATTATTAAACAAAATAATGCAATAAAACGAAAGGTAATTATGGCAAAACCAAGTGCGAAAATTGTGTTAGGTGGACTTGCAGCTGCTGCTTTAGTAACATCTGTAGTAACCACTGTAGTAGTTTTTTGAAATAGAAAAAGTAATGAATGAACTTCTGATGAATATGCAAAAGCAAAAGCAGAAGTACAACAATTAATTGATAAAGTTAAAGATCCAAAAGCAAAAAGAGCATTCCAAAATAGATTAAATAAATTAAAAGAATACTCTACTAAAAATGTTGATTTATTAAAACAATTAAAACAAGATGTTACAAAAGCTTTAGCTGATCAAAAAAACAACAGAAGTACTGAACAAATTTCTAAAGAAGTTGGAAGTAAAATTAATTCTATTTCTGACAAAACCCCAATTAAAAACATTTTAAAAGATGAATATAAAGCAACTGATACAACAAATAAAGGTGCTTTACTTTCATTAGAAGATAAAGTAGATAAAGTTTTAGAAGCACAAGACTTAATTTCTAAAGTTGAAGATGCTGAAATTAAAAAACAATTATCAGACGATTTTGCAAACGCAAAAACTATTGAAGAAATTGAAGCAATTATTGAAAAAGCAAAACAAGAAGTAGCTGCTAAACAAAATCAATTAGAACAAGCAAAAAAAGAAGCACAACAAGTAATTGATTCATTAGATAATGTTGATAAAAAAGCAGATCTAAACAAAGAATTAAGAGAAGCTACAACTGCAGCTGAAGTTGCTAAAATTTTAGAAAAAGCAAAACAAGAAAAAAATAAAGAAGTAAATTCTGATTTAACTTCTGATAAAGCAGAAGCATCTAAATTAAATGATTCAGTTAAAGATCAAAGTAAAAAAGATGAATTTGCTAAACAAATAGCAAATGCTACTTCAAAAGAAGAATTAGATCAAATTAAAGCAAAAATAGAAGAAACAATCAAAGCTGAATCAGGTGATGATGCTTTAGTTAATGCTAAAAAAGAAGCTTTAAAAGAAAAAGTTGATCAAAACCCTAACCTTTCTGATGACAAAAAAACAGAGTTAAAAACTGCTATCGATAATGCTTCTACTTTAGAAGATACACAAGCAGCTGAAACAACTGTAAATAAAGAAATTGAATCAGAAAATAAAAAAGCTGATTTAGCAAAAGAAATCGAAAAAATTTCCGATCCTGCTAAAAAAGAAGAATTAAAAAATAAATTAAATGAAATCCAAGGATCATCAGATGATTCTAAATTAGCAGAAGTTGAAAAAGAAATTGCTGATCAAATTTCTGATGCAAGAGTAAAAGCAGAAGAAGCAATTTCTAAATTAGATGGTTTATCTGAATCAGAAAAAGAAACCATTTTAAACAATTTAGATAAAGCAAACTCAACCGAAGATTTTGCAAATGTTGCTAACCAAGCAAATAACCGTTTTGAAGAAGAAAAAGCAGCAGCTAAAGAACTTGTTGACAAAATTTCCGATCCTGCTAAAAAAGCAGAATTAGAAAAACAATTAGAAGAAGCAAGCAATGTTTTTGATCTTAAAGATGTAGCAACAGAAGCAAAATTAGCTGACAAAAAGGCAGAACTTTTAGCTGAAGTTGAAAATTTAAGCGATGCAACTAAAAAACAAGAATTAAAAGATAAAATCACTAATGCAGATAGTGACGTATCTTTAGCAGTGCTTGAAAAAGAAATTGCACTTGAAAAAGCAAAAGAAGCAACAACAAATGATCTGGATAAAACTAAATTAGATGCACAAGCAGAAATTGACAAAATTCAAGATTCTACATTAAAAGATGAGTTAACTAAAGAAAAAGATTCAGCTCTTACTACTGAAGATTTAAATACAGTTATTTCTAAAGCAAAAGAAGCTCAAAAATCTGAATTAGAAGAATTAAAAACAGCAACTGAAAATGCAATCAACAAAGTTACTGATCCTTATGAAAAAGAAAAACTTCTTCATGACTTAAATAACGCTTCTAATAAAGAAAATGCAACTGATGAATTACTTGTTATTAAAGAACAAGCAGAAAAACAAGCAAACAACGAGTTAGCTAAAGCAAAAGAAGCAGCACAAGCTGAAATTAATAAAGTAACTGATGAAGCTAAAAAAGCAGAATTAAACAAAGAATTAGAAGCTGCTACAAGCATTGATGCAGTTAATGAAGTAAAAGCAAAAGCACAAGCAGAAGTTGCAAAACAAACTTCAAATTCCAAAGACTTAGCAGCCCACGAGATTAGCAAAGTTAGTGATTCTGCTAAACAAGCAGAATTAAAAAATGAACTTGCAAATGCTTCTACACCAGAAGAAGTGCAAGCAGTTGTTAATAAAGCAAAAGAAGCACAAAATGCTGAAATTGAAGCAGCAAAAACAGCAGCAAAAGCTGCAATTGATGCATTAGATCCAACTAAATCACAAGCATCTATTGATGCTTTAAATACAGAATTAGCAGGAGCTACTACTTTAGAACAAGCAAATGCTATTAAAGCAAAAGCAGAACTTGCAAAACAAAAAGAAAGCGTAACTGACCCTGTTGCAGCTTTAAAATTAGATGCACAAGCTGAAATTGCTAAAGTAACTAATAGTGAAACTATAAAAGAACTTAACGATAAATTAACAGCAGCAACAACACAAGATCAAGTACAAAAAGTTATTGACCAGGCAAAAGCAGAACAAGTAAAAGAACTTGCAGTTGCAAAAGCACAAGCAAATGCTGAAATTGCAAAAGTAACTAATCCAGAAGTTAAAGAAGCATTAAATAATGAATTAAGTGCTGCTACTTCAACTGCTGAAGTTAATGCAATTATCCAAAGAGCAAAAGAAGCACAACAAAGAGAATTAGCTGCTCTAAAAGCAGAAGCATTAGCAGAAATCAACAAATTACCACAAAGTGATTTAAAAGATCAACTTAAAGATAATTTAGAAGCTGCTACAACTCCTGAAGCAATTAATTCACTAAAACAAGACGCAATTGATGAATTAACAAGAGCAAAAGCAAAAGCACAAGAAGCAGCATTATACGAAATTAACAAAATTGTAGATCCTACAACAAAAGATGCTCTTAAAAAAGAATTAGAAGCAGCTTCTTCACTAAGTGCAATCAATGATGTAAAACAAAAAGCAATGGATGCAAACGCTTTAGAATTAGCAAAAGCTAAATCAAAAGCACAAGCAGCAATTGATGAATTAGATCCACTTAAATCAAGAGAGTTAATTGACCAATTAACTAAAGATTTAAACTTATCTTTTTCAATTAGTGCAGCAAATGAAGTAGAAGCAAAAGCTAAATTAGCAAAAGCACAAGAAGCAGCTACCAATGAATTAGCAGCTAAAAAATTAGAAGCAGAAGTAGAAATTAATAAATTAGGTGATCAAGCAACTAAAGATGAATTAAATGCTCTAAAAGATGCAGCTGATACTTTAGACAAAATTCAAGAAGTAATTAATAAAGCAAAAGATAAACAATTTGAAGATTTATCCAAAGCAAGAGAAGCAGCTTCTTACGAAATAGAAAAACTTACAAACCCAGAAGTTAAAGATGCTTTAAATAACGAATTAAGTGCAGCTAAAAGTCTAGAAGATCTTAATGCTATTAAAGAAAGAGCAAAAGAAGCACAAGCAACTGAATTAGCAAACGCTAAAGAAAGTGCAAAACTTGAAATTGCTAAAGTTAGTGATCCAGAAACCAAAGAAGAATTAACACAACAACTAGAAAATGCAAATAACATTAGTGTTGTTAAAGATATAGAACCTAAAGCAAAAGAAAATAATCCTTCTACTAAAACAAAAGTTACTAAAAATGATGTAACTTATGAAATTGAAAAATTAAGTGATACTACTGCCAAAGAAAACTTAACTTCTGAATTAGAAAATGCTAAAACACCAGAAGAAGTACAAAAAGTTAAAGAAAAAGTAGAAGCACAAAAAGCAAAAGAATTAGAAGCAGCTAAAGCAAAAGCAAGAGAAGAAATTGCAAAATTAGATACAACTAATTCTGCTGATGCTATAACTAACTTAAATAATGAATTAAACTCTGCTAATGATATTAATGCAGTTAATGAAGTTATTGCAAAAGCTAAAGTAGAAAAAGCAAAAGAAAGTGCAGCAACAGATTTAGATAAAGCTAAATTAGATGCAAATGCACAAGCAGACAAACTACTTAATAATGATAAAAAAGAAACTTACAAGCAAGAAATTGCCGCAGCTACAAACGAAAGTGAATTAAATAACGTTAAAGATAGAATTAACGCTGATTTAACTACTGAATTAAATAATTTAAAAGAAGCAGCAAAACAAGAAGTTAAAACAAGTAATATTAATCCTTCAATTGCTGCTAAATTTAATGCTGAAATCGATGCAGCAACAACCCCAGCACAAGTAGAGAAAATTAGAAATAGATTTAAAGATTACTTTAAAACAGAAGTACAAGATGTTATTAATTCCTTATCTGATTCAAATAAAGAAAAAGCAGCATTAAATCAAGAATTAGCACAAGCAAATGAAATTTATGAGCTTAATTCAATTAAAAATAGAGCACGTGTTTCTAAAGAAAATGAAGTAAATAATGCTAAACCACTTGCTTCTTATGAAATTGAAAAACTAACTAATCCAGAAATAAAAGAAAAATTTAATACTGAATTAAATAATGCAACTACTCTTGCAGAAGTAGAATCTATTAAAGAAAGAGCAAAAGAAGCACAAGCAACAGAATTAGCTAATGCTAAAGAAATTGCTAAATTTGAAATTAGTAAAATAACCGATCCAACTACAAAAGCAACACTTGAAGATGAACTTGCTGCTGCAACTAATGTAGTGCAAGCAAATGAAGTTGCTAATAAAGCAAAAACAGCAAAAGCAAAAGAAAATGCATCAACTAATGAAGATAAAGCAAAAGTTGAAGCAAATGCCCAAGCAGATCAAATTCTTGATGAAACTAAAAAAACAGAATTTAAAGATAAAATTAATAATGCTACAACTCTTGAAGAAATCAATGCAATTAAAGATGAAATTGCAAACGATTTAACAACTCAATTAAACGAGCAAAAAGATAAAGCAAACGCTTTAAAAGATAAACTTTCAAATCAAGAAATTAAAGATAAATTCACTGCTGAAATTAATGATGCTACTACAAGTGCTCAGTTACAAGCAATTAAAGATAGAATTACTAAAGCATTAAAAGCAGAAGCACAAGCAGCAGTTAACTCATTAGAAAAAGAAGCACAAAAACCTTCTTTAAATCAAAAATTAGCAAGTACTAATTCTCCTGAAGAAATCGTTAAAATTAAAGAATTTGCACAAGCACTTCTTGAAGCACATTTATTAACTGATAAACTTCAATCTTCTAATGAAAGAGTAAAATTTGCCCGTGAACTTAATGCTATAAATGATGAAGATAAAGCAAAAGTTGAAGAAGTAATTCAAAAAATTAAAGAAGCAATTGCAAAACAAGGTAATGCTGATTCAATCCAATTAGCAAAAGAAAAAGCAAAAGCAGAAATAGCAAAAATTCTTAATGAAAGTGATAAAACAAGTTTAAATAATGAATTAGTAAATGCTTCATCTTTAAGTGATGTTAATGCAATTATTGAAAAAGCTAAACAAAAACAAGAGCAAGAATTAAGTGAACAAAAAACTCAAGCTAATATTAAAGCAAATGATATTAAAGATGAAGCACTTAAAGCTGATCTTAAAGCAAAAGTAGATGCTGCTACAAATATTGAAGAATTAAATAAAGTTAAAAAAGCAATTGAAGATCAACTTGCTAAAGAACTAGCAGCAGCAAAACAAGCAGCAGAAGTTGAAATTGCTAAACTAAGCGATGAATCTAAAAAACAAGAATTAAGAACTGAATTAGAAGCAGCAACAACTACTGATGATGCTAATGCAGTTAAAGACAAAGCGCTAAGAGAAAAAGAAAAAGAACAATACTCTAATGAAGTAGATAGAAAGAAAGTTGATGCTCGTGCTGAAATAGTTAAATTAACTAAACAAGAAAATAAAGATCCTTTAAATACTGAATTAGATTCTGCTAATACAGTTGAATTAGTGCAAGCAGTAATAGATAAAGCAATTGCAAAACAAAAAGAAGAATTAGCTCAAACAAAACAAGAAGTTAAAGCTGAAATTGCAAGAATTTTAAAAGATCCTAAAAAAACTGAACTTTCAAACAAAGTTGATCTTTCTTTAGTTGATACAGTTGCTAAAGTAAATGCTATTAAAACAGAAGCACAAGAATACTTAAAAACTAAAAAAGCAGAAGTAACTAAAATGGTTGCTAAACTTGAAGGATTAACTAATAAATCAGATTTTGATACTGAATTAACAAATGCTGATACAGAAACTAAATTAAAAGCATTAGAACAAAAAGTTCAAGACGCAATTCAAACTGAAAAAGATAAATTAACTAACTCAATTAATGATGGAACAATTACTAAACAAAATGTAATAAGTAATTTAATAGATGAAACACATAATGCTAATTCTATTGCAGATCTTAAAGCGATTGAAGCAAAAGTTGCTAAAGAAAAAGAATTGCAAAGAGCAAGAAATGAAGCAATGAAAATTGTTAACAAATTGAGTGATGATAATGCTAAAAAATCAGAACTTACAACTGCAATTAACGATGCAACTGAAGTCTCTACTATTACTTCAGAAAAAGACAAAGCACAAGCATTATTAGATTCTTATAAAACTGATGCAAAAGCAGCAATACGAAGATTAACTGGTGATGATACACTTGTAAATAAATATAATGGTAAAACAGCAGAAGGTAAAAATGAAGCAGAATATAAACAAGCAACAACCGATGCTCTTGAAGATTTAAGTAGAAAAGCACAAGAAGTTAAAAATCAAATTGATACACTTGCTTTATCAAATGCTCAAAAAGATCATTTCAAAAATGAAATAAATAATGCACATAATGACAATAACTCTGATATTATTTCATTTACTACAATTAAAGGAACTGCAGATGATTTATTAACAAAAGTTAATGAAGCAAAAGCATATGTAAGTAACCTTAAAGCAGCACAGTCTTACAAAGATAGAATCGATGCTGCTTTAAATAATGATGCAGTTAAAACAGTTAGAAATGATGCGATGAGACATCTAGAAGAATCTATAACTAATGCTACAAATGCTGTTAATACATTAAGAGGATTAAATCAAGATGGTGAAACACATGATACATATACTGCTAAATTAACTGATGCTGGAGATAATCAAGATAAACTTGATGCTTTAGGTATTGAAGCAACTGCAAAATTTGTTAATATTAGAGATGCAGTTGAATCATCAATTAATTCCATTAGTAATCCTTCTAAAAGAGAAGAAATTACTAATGAATGAAAAGCATTAAAAGCTAGTTGAGATACAAATGCTGACAAGAAAACTGTAACAGAAATTTATAAAATAAGAGATAAAGTTACAAAAGAAAATGCTCGTCAACTTGCAGAAGATGCAATTAATAAATTAGTAGATGGAAATGAGAAAACTAACTTAAGTACAACTATTAATAGTTCTAGTTCTACTATTGGACAAATTGAAGAAGCAAAACAAAAGGCAATCAAATATCTTGATATTTCTTTAAGAGATGCAAATGAAGCTGTTGCTAAATTAGTAGGTCACAGTGATCATGATACTTTAAATAGTAGAATTAATCTAAATAGAGAAAATCAAAAAGAATTAATCAAAATAAAAAATGAAGCAACTTCTAAATTTACTGATAAAGTTGATAAAGTTAGAGCAATTGTTAATAGTTTAACTGGAAGTACAACTGAAAGTGCTTCAGACTATAATTCTAAGAAAAAAGATTTAAGTGATCAACTTAATGTTGCAGGTACTGTAACTAAATTAGAAGAAATAAAAACAAAAGCAGAACAAGCAAAAAGTGATGAAACTAATTTAGAAAGTGCTAGACAACATGCATTAGAAGAAGTTAAGAGATTAAAAGATGGTACACAAAAAACTAATATTACTAGTGCTATAAATAATGCAAAAAATCCAGAAGAAATAAGAGCACAAGAAACAGAAATTACTAAAATTATCAAAGCACAAAAAACAACAACAAATAATGCAATTGCAAAATTAGATGGACATCCAGATAAAGCAAGTTTAGAACAAAATGTTAGAAATGCAGCAGGTCAACCAGGTGAACAAGAAGCATTGGAGAATGCATTTACTTCTGCTGATAAGAAATTTAATGATTCAAAAAGATTAGCACAAGATGAAATTGAAAAACTTGCTTCAACTAATCCAAAAAGACAAGAGTTAATGACTAGGTTAAATAGTACTGATACAAATACTGTAACTAAATTAAATCAGCTTAAAGAAGAAGCAAAAAAACAAAAACAACTTGAAGATGCAAGAAATGCTGCTTTACCAGTTATCAAAAGATTAAAAGATCCTAAAAAATCTGAACTTAAAAATGCTATAAATACTGTAACTGAAGTTTCTGATATTGAAGCTAAAAAAACAGAAGCTGAAGGAATCTTAACTACTGAAAAAGAAAAAGCAAGAAAAGCAATAGAAAAACTAACTGGTGATGATTCACTAAAAGGAACCTTTAATGGACAATCTGCTGATGATAGAACACAAGAACAGTATGAAACAACAGTAACTGAAGTGAAAAAAGAATTTCTAAAAAAACAAGATGCAGCTAAAAATACTATAGATGGATTAAGTCATTTAAGTGAAGCACAAAAAACATCATATAAAAATCAAATTGATGCTACTTTAAATGATCAAAATGCTAATATTAGTTCAATTAATACTATTGTAGGTAATGCAGAATCTGATAACAGAAGAGCAGAAGAATTAGCACAAGCTAAATTAGTAGCTATCTCTATTGCTAATAAATTAAAACCAAGAAATGCTGGTGGTAGAAAAGAAGAATTTATCGATAAGATTAATAATCAAAGTGAAAAATCAGAAGTAGAAAAATTAAAAAATCAAGCAAAAGGTATTATTCAACCTAAAATTGATGAAGTAACAAAAAAACTTCCTATATTAGAAGGTTTAGATGAAGGTGGTAATCAAACTAAAGCTTATTATGATGCCGAAGCTACTAAAGTTAATGATATTGCAAAAGCAACTACAACTGAACAAGCATTAGATACACTTATAACTAATATAACAAATGCTTATGATACTATTTTTGATAGTGCGCAAACTGCAATTAATAACTTACCAAATGAAGCAGTGAAACAACCTTTCATAATTGAATTAGGCACAAAAGGTAACTTAACAACAACAAATAATAAAGTAGCTAAATTAAAAAATATTAAACAAAGAGCAGATGAAGCATTTAATAAAGTTGTTGAAGTTGATTCTTTAATTAAAGAAATTTTAAATTCAGAAAAACAAAAAGAATTTAATGATGCTTTAAATAATATTGGTAATATGAGTGATTTAGAACCTTTAAAAGAACGGATAATAGAATTTAAAGAAAGTGCTGAAAGAGAAAAACAACAAAAAGAAGATATAGATAGAATTAAAGCTGAAACAATTAACATATTAAATAATAGTTTATTAGTTCCTATAAGTGGTGGTTTAAGAAAAGATCCAAATACTGCATATAAAGATGGAGAAATAGCATTAACAACAATTAGAAACCTAGTAGAATCTGCAGATACTTTGGACAAAATTAATAAATTAAAAAATGAAGCTCAAAAACAACATGACTTAGAAGAAGCAGATTTAAGAAAACCTTCAGATTCTTCTGCGGAAGATATTAATAGAATTAGTACAGATGATAGTGAACTAAAAGATAGATTATTTATTCAATTAAACAATATAGCTAATAATAGCAATAAAGTAAATTCAAATGGTGAAAGTGCTAATAGTGAAAATTATCGTGAAAGAACTTTTGCATTCTATGAAAAAATTGAAAATATAAATAATAAAGAAACATATTTATCTACTAAACAAGAACTCGAAACATATCTTGCTCAATTTGATAATACAAGAGACATAGAAAGAGAAAAAATTATAAACAGAATAAGAAGTAAAGGTCAAAGTCAACCAACAGGCGCTTCTTCTTCTTCTTCTTCTTCTTATGCTTTATCAGAAAGAACAATTAATTCTTACATAGATAGAGTTAAATACGCATCAACATTAGACGATGCTAAAAAAGTTGAAGATGAATATATCAGAAGTACATGATTTGATACAAGAAGATTAATAACTCTAAAAAATAAAGTTTATAGCACAGTTAGTGGAATTATTGGACAAAATAATCAAAATGAATTAAATAAATGATTACAATATTCTGCTCAAAATATTAATAAAAAAATACTAATTAGTGAAGTTGGTAGAAATTATATAAATTATAGACAAACAAATAATTTAGGAAATCATTCAAACAAATCAGCAAATGAATTTAGAATTGAATTATTAAAAGAATGACATAATTGAGCACAAGAACCAGCAGTTCTTTGATTAAAAAATTTAATTGCTAATTCACAAACAATTTCAATAGAAAAAAAATATGAATTATTAGATGGTTTATTAAGAATTACATCATTATTTGATTTCACAGAAGCACTTAGAAATGCTCACAATTCAGATAATAATATTCCAAACTCAATTCCAGAAAATACTAATATTAGATTCTATGATGGACAAAATTACACAGAAATATAATTCTATAAACATAAAATAATAAAAGTTCATCTTATAGCAAAATAAATATCCAAAAACACAGAGCAAATCTGTGTTTTTCTTTATTAATATATTAATAAATATTAAGTAATTAAAGAGTTATAGATTTCTATACTAGGGCTTTTTAAATATTTTGTTTAATATATAAATAATAATATTTATATCTTTATTTAAGTAAAAATAAGTATTAATAATTTATGTATTTATATAGTAACAAAACTAAAAAAGACAAAATTTTGAATTATAAATTTTAAGTTATTTTAGTAAAAATGACATTGTTTTTGTGTTATGATATTATATAGAAAAAAATAAAAGGAGGAAAATAGTGAAGAAAAAATTAGTATTTACAACAGAAAAAGAAGGTAAAAAATTTAGTGAATTTTTATTAAAATTTAAAAATAATTTGTTGCTTTATGAAGATGCAAAATATTATTTAAAAGAAAATAAAGAAGAAATAATTTTTGAAAATATTGTATTAGATTTTCAAGAAGAAAAAAGTCTAAATGAAATTTTAGAATTACTAAAATTAACAATAGAAAGATCATTTGAAACTGTCAGAACTAAATTTCCATTAGAAAGCGATGATGATTATAATTATGTTAATATAAATGATAATTTTTATGACATTTTTGAAAGAAAAATTTGATTACTTTCTTATGAAGTTGATGATATATTTGATTTCTTTTCTATTTCTTTTATATCTGTACTTGAAAAACATAAATTAAGAAATGGAAATAAAAGATTTAGTTTTGCTTTTTTAATAAACTTATTAATAGTTTTTGGTTATTATTTTAAATGAAGCAATGAAGATACTGAAATAGCAGAATTTTATAAAAAACAGCAAGAAAAGGATATTTTTTGCTTTGTAACAAGATTATCAAATCGAAGTTATGAAGATTTAATAATAAATATAAATGATCAAGAATTTAAAGAAGATAATCAAAAAAATGAGATTTACAAAAATTGCTTCAATTTTATAAAGGAAAAAGATATAAATTTAAATTCTAAAGATAGAATTGAAAAAGTAAAAAAAGAAATAAAAGAATGAATAATACAAAATACTTTGATATTAATCTAAAAACTATATAATTATAAATAAAGAGGTGAAAAATGAGTAAAGAAGAAAGAACAAAAATTATTAATGATTATATAATCAAATTGAAAGAAGAAGGAATTAATAATTTACCTGAAATTATGGAAAGAAATGAAAAAGGTTCCTGAAAAAGAATGCAAGAATGCATGAAAAACTTATCTAAATTATAATTTATTCATAACTAAAAAAGATCTCCAATATTTAATTATTGGAGATTTTATTATAAAATTGCAAAAAATGTATATCATAATTTAAATAACTTTTAAAAAATAGCAAGTAAAAAAACTTAAATAAAAAACAAAAATCCCTAAAACAAGGAACAATTGGTTAGTTTTGGTTTTTAACTGGGAAACAAAAAATTAAGTAAGAGAAATTTACACAAAATGTCTTACATTTCCAGAATTAAATTAAAAAAATCTTGAAAAAGAATTAGAATGTATGCAACTTGTATAAATGCTAATTAATAAAATAAAAAAACACACATTTCCCCGACCAGAAGAGTGTTTTCGGCTAAAAATAGCAGTTACCTATTGTTTTTATAGTGCCTGGTATGGGTGGAGGGTTCGGGTCCAAATCACTTAATTATATTCTATCATTAAAATTCACTATTTTTATAAAAAATATTAAAATTTCTCAAAAATAAGGGACTAAAGTGGGACAATTTATTGGGACACATTTTACCAGTGATATCACTGGTAAAA
>NZ_JBTGVG010000027.1:0-13175 GCF_054343455.1 Mycoplasma sp. 1012 | reverse complement strand
TTAATAAGGCGAACAAAAAAACTTAACCTAATGTTAAGTTTTTTGTCCCACTTTAATTTCCGCATTTTTTCTTTATATTCGTTTTAATAAGATTATTTTCCAATACCATTTATTTCATTTTTTCTAGATAAAGTTATTGATCCTTCTTTTGTAACAAGTAAATCATCTTCAATTCTTGCTCCACCAAAACCTTCTATATAAATACCAGGTTCAACTGTAATAACCATTCCTTCTTCTAATACAAAATCACTTAATGATGAAACATTTGGTAATTCATGAACATCAATTCCAAGACCATGCCCTGTAGAGTGAACAAAATATTCACCATATCCTTTGGATTCAATATAATCTCTACATACTTTATCAACTTCAGAAGCTTTTATACCTGGTTTTACAAATTGTCTTCCAAGTTGTGCAGCTTCTTTAACAATTTGTAAAATTTCTTCTTTTTTAGGATCTACTTTTGAGTTATTAGGATTAAAAATAAATGTTCTTGTTATATCTGCTCCATAACCTTTATAAATAGCACCAAAATCAATTTTTAATAAGTCTCCTGACTTAACTACTGCAGAAGTTGGGTGGTGATGTGGAACTGCAGAATTAGCTCCCGCAGCAATGATAGAATCAAAACATTCTTTTTGTGCACCTTTTTCTTTCATTAAAAAGTTTAATTTTCTATCAAGTTCTTGTTCGCTTTGTCCTTCTTTAATTTCTTTTAGTAATTCATCATAAGCCTCTAGTGAAATATCAATAGCTTTTTTAATTAATTTTACTTCTTCTTCATCTTTTAGTATTCTAAGTTTTTGACCTGAAATTTCAACTATTTCACTGTTTGGAAATGATTTTTTTATTCTATTTAACTCAACAAGAGTTATATAATCAGCTTCAACTCCAATTCTTTTGTATTCTTTGCTTTTAGAAAAATTATCTCAATTTTCTTTGTTAAATAAAACTAATTCAGCATTTTTTACTTGTTTTTTTGCATATTCATAGTAACGTCCATCAACAAAAACATATGATTTATTTTTTTCCATCACAGTAATTCCATCTGTTGATTGAATTGTTGATAATCAAAGTCTTGTTTGTGGAGCAAATGAAATTATTGCATCTAATTTTTTCTCTGTTAATGTTATATCTAAATATTTTCTATTCATTTTTAACTTATCTCTTTTCTTATTTTTTTTCTTTATGTGATGTATGTTTGTTGCATTTATGACAGTGTTTAGACATTTCTAATTTTTCTGTCTGTGTTTTTTTGTTTTTTGTTGTTATGTAATTTTCCATTTTACATTCATTGCATCTTAAAGTAACACCTTCTCTTGGCATTTTTCCTCCTAATATAAAATAATAATTTAATTAATTTAATTTTAACAAAAAGAAGAAAATATTTTTAAAATTAAATTTTAATAAAAAACTCTGCATTTATAATAAAGCAGAGTAGAAACTAAAATTTAAATATAGTATTTATTCTTTTATAAAGGAAACACAAGGAAAATTATTTTTTTTCTTTATGTGATGTATGTTTGTTGCATTTATGACAGTGTTTAGACATTTCTAATTTTTCTGTCTGTGTTTTTTTGTTTTTTGTTGTTATGTAATTTTCCATTTTACATTCATTGCATCTTAAAGTAACACCTTCTCTTGGCATTTTTCCTCCTTATTGTATTTTTATAAATAAAAGATAAAAAAATTTTATCAAAAAATTCACATTTTTTTATTTTTTAATCTTTTTATTTTTGTAAATTTATATTTAAAATCATTTTTAATCTATAATAATATTATATAAGAAAGGAAAAGTTATGAAAATAATTCAAAAAAATAAAATAGCAAATTTCAACTATGAAATTTATGAAAAATATGAATGTGGAATTTCTTTACTTGGTTGAGAAATTAAATCCATAAGAGCTAACAATTTTAACTTAAAAAATTGTTATGCTACTTTTAAAAAAGGTGAATTATATTTAACTAACTTACATATTTCCTTATATATGGCCGTAAAAGGAGATGAAGAGAGAGAAAGAAAATTGCTTTTACATAAAAATCAATTAAAGAGAATTGAACTAAAACAAAAACAACAAGGATTTACTCTTGTTCCTTTAATGTTTTATTGAAATGATAAAAATAAAGTTAAAGTTGAATTAGCTTTAGTTAAAGGTAAAAATAAAATAGATAAAAGGATTTCTGAAAAAGAAAAAGAATTAGAAAGAACAATTAAAAAAATTATTTATTAAAAAATGCATAAATTTCAAAATTATGATAAAATAAAATTGCTTTTTTAATAAGAAGAAAAAAAATAAAAAATTATTTTGTTTTTTTAAAAAAAGTAGTATAATAATAAAGCATTATTATTTGCAATGCTAAATGCCGATTTAGCTCAGCGGTAGAGCAGCTGGCTGTTAACCAGTTGGTCGCAGGTTCGATCCCCGCAATCGGCGCCATGGCCCATTGGTGAAGCGGTCAACACACATGGTTTTCATCCATGCATTCACGGGTTCGAGTCCCGTATGGGTCACCATTTTTAGGAAGATTAGCTCAGTTGGGAGAGCATCGCCCTTACAAGGCGGAGGTCGTGGGTTCGAGCCCCTCATCTTCCACCATGCCGTCTTAGCTCAGCAGGCAGAGCAACTGACTTGTAATCAGTAGGTCGTAGGTTCGATTCCTATAGACGGCACCATCATGTTATTGGTTTAAAAAAAGGTTCGATTCCTTTTAACATGACCTTAAAATGCGCGAGTGGTGAAATTGGCAGACACGCTAGATTTAGGCTCTAGTGCTTTACGGCGTAAGGGTTCAAGTCCCTTCTTGCGCACCATATAATTTTTATAATTATCATTAAAGCAAAATTATTAAATTTTGCTTTTTATTTTGTTTTTTTAAAGTAATATTTATTATATGATTAAACTTTTATACAAAGAAAAAAATATAAGTTCATTTCAAAAAATAAAAAAATTTGCAAAAGAAAATAATATTAAAAAAATCGGTCATACAGGAACTTTAGATCCAATGGCTACTGGATTGTTGTTAGTTGCAACAGATGAAGATACAAAATTAATTAATTATTTAGATAAAAGCACAAAAACTTATATAACCACAATGAAATTTCACTTAGATTCAAATACCTTAGATATAGAAGGAAAAATTACTGAAATCAATTACACAAAAAAAATAGAATTAGCAGAAATTGAAGAAAAAATAAATTCTTTTATTGGTTGCTATATGCAAACTCCACCTATTTTTTCTGCTAAAAAAATCAATGGAAAAAGGGCTTATGATTTAGCAAGAGAAAATAAAAATATAGTTTTATCCAAATCAAAAGTTTGCATTGAAAAAATTAAAATCATAGAGTTCAATTATGAAAAACAAGAATTAACTTTTGAAACAACAGTTTCTAGAGGAACTTATATAAGAAGTTTAATAAGAGATATATCTAATAAATTAAATACTTCTGCCATTATGACCTCTTTAGAAAGAACAAAGTTAAGTAATTTAACTTTAGATGATCTTCATTTGGAACAAATAGATCCTTTGAGTATAATCGATAATAATTTGCCTAAATTTGTTTTAAATGATATGCAACTTAAAACTTTAGTAAAAGGACTTAATTTTGAAATAGAAGAAGATGATAAACAAGAAATTGTATTAATTTTTAATAATAAAATTGTTGGATTTGGTAGAATTTATAAACAAAAAATGTTTTCTAATAAACTTTTTGGAAATATAATAAATAAAGTTTTAAAAATGGAGTAAAAATGAAAAAATATAAATTAATTTCTTTTGATATAGATGGAACACTTTTACCATACACACAAAAAGATTTTTTTCCAGAAATCAAAAAAATGTTTGTTGATTTAAAAAAACAAGGAATAGTGGTTATTTTTTGTACAGGTAGAGAAATGATTACAATCGGTAATCTTCTTGATGAAGTAGAAGTAGATTACTTTTTAGGAGCTAATGGAGCATTTATTTTTGATTGCAAAAAGAAAAAAATTATTTATGAAGATAAAATAAATTACAATGATTTTATTACATTAAGTAATTTTTTAGATAAGGAAAATTGTGATTATAGTGTAATGACAGATAAATACGGTTATTTTTCAGAAGGTCATGATTTTAATAATTGATTTTTAAAAGATCACACCGCAAAATTTAAAAAATTAACTGATTTAGAGTTTGATCAAAATAACTTGCATATCATAACTGTAAAAAGTTCTGATCCTAATTTAATTTCTAAAACAGCCGATTTTTTAAAGAAAAATGATTTAAATCTTGAAATAAATTCCACATGATCAAAAGGTTTTTTTATTAGTACATTAAACAGTAATAAAGCTAAAGGACTAAAAGAATTAGGAAAAATTATAAACATTTCACTTCAAGAAATGATTGCTTTTGGTGATGGTTCAAATGACTATGAAATGATAAAAGAAGTTGGTTATGGAATTGCTATGGATGGTGCTCCGGATTTTGTTATAAAAGTTGCTAAAGATACAGCACTTTCTTCTGAAGAAAAAGGAACATATTTAAAACTAAAAGAATTAGGAATTATTTATTAATGACAAAAGTTATACTTTTCAATGATGACAATAACCAAGAATTGCAAGATTCTTGCTTTATTTTAGGATCTTTTGAATCTTTTCATAAAGGGCATTTAAAACTATTAGAAAAAGCAAAAGAATATAATAAAAAAATAACAATTTTACTTTTTGAAAATCCTGAAATTTTACCTAAAAATAATCAAAAGTTTTTTTCAGATTTATTTTCCAGAATTCAAGTTATTGCCAATTTAAAAATTAACTACATTTTACTTTTAAAATTTGATGAAAACATCAAAAATACTGACGGTTATGATTTTATTAATCTTTTAATTAAAAAAGGAGCAACTAAATTTATAATAGGTTCAGACTTTAAATTAGGAAAAAATGGTTTATTAAATGCACAAAAAATAAAAGATTATTTTGCAGATACTGAAATAGTAGAACTTTATAAAGAAAATGAAAGAAAAATATCTACTTCTTTTTTAAAAGAATTGCTAGTTAGTGGAAATTTTGAAGCAATTAATAAAAATTTAGTAGAAAATTTTTTCATAAAAGCTAAAATAAATTTTAAAAATGAAGTTTTCTTCCTTAAAAATCAAACTATTTTTCCAGCTGGAATTTACCTTTGTTATTTAATATGAAATGAAAAAAAATATCCAGTTATTCTTTGAAGGGATTTTGTTTTAAAAAAAGATAAAATCTTTTTCTTTGAGGGTTTAAAAGTAGAAATTGAATCAATAGAAATTGTTTTTATTGAATTTGTAAAACAAAAAAGAATAATCACAACAGAAATAGAAAATCAATTAACAACTAAAGAAAAAGAAGAAATTAAAAAGCTTTTTAGTTATTAAAAATTAGTTTTTTTATTAAAATAAAAGCATTTTTTTATTTCTCTTAATAAAATAAAAAATATGTAATATAATTTTAAAGTTATGGATTTAATTAAATATATAAGAGATGTTCAAGATTTTCCAAAAAAAGGAATCTTATTTAAAGACATTTCTCCATTACTTGCTAATGGGGAAGTTTTAAGATATGTGATAGATAAAATGAGTGAATTAAGCAAAGATGCAGATATAATAATTGGACCTGATGCTAGAGGTTTTCTTTTTGGA
The DNA here is from genome assembly GCF_054343455.1 of Mycoplasma sp. 1012. Taxonomy (NCBI): domain Bacteria; kingdom Bacillati; phylum Mycoplasmatota; class Mollicutes; order Mycoplasmatales; family Mycoplasmataceae; genus Mycoplasma; species Mycoplasma sp. 1012. The sequence continues at coordinate 7,528 of NZ_JBTGVG010000027.1, read as the reverse complement.
ACTCCAGTTGCTGCTATGCTAAAAAAACCTTTTATTATGGTTAGAAAACCAAATAAATTACCAGGTGAAGTAGTATCTATGAATTATGATTTAGAATATGGTTCAAATGCTTTAGAAGTGCAAAAAGGAATGATTAAACCAGGGCAAAAAGCTATAATTATAGATGATGTTCTTGCAACCGGTGGAACAACAAGAGCTATTATTAATTTAGTTGAATCACAAGGAGCTACTGTTGAAAAAATTGTTCTTCTTATGGAATTAGAAGAACTAAAAGGTCGTGATATGCTAAAACCTTATGAAGTAGAATCATTAATAAAAATTTAAGATACTTTAACCAGCAAATTCTGGTTTTTTTATAATAAAATGTCTTAATTATTAATTTGAAATATTAAAAAAAATGATATAATTTTATATTATTTTAATTGGAAAGGATAAAAATGAAGATTGCTGGATATTGAAGAAGATTTTTTGCTAGTTGAATTGATACTTTTTTAGCAGTTATTACAGTTGGAGTAATGTTTGTAATACAAATTATTCAATTCTGTTCTGGAAAACCTACTTTCGGTATGAAAGTAACAGGGATAACTTATAGTTATGGTTCTGGAAGAATGTTAAGATTATTCTTATTTAAATTATTGTGAACATGTCTTTTACTTAGTTTTATTATAGATTTTTTCACAATTATTATGAAAAAAGGAACATTCCCTGAAATCTGAGCAGATAATTATATAGTTGTTGGCTTAAATTAATTATCAATTTATATAATTTTCAAAGCAAAATATTTTAAATAAACAAAAAAACAATAATAATTTCTTCCTATTTTGTAAAAATAGTGTATAATAATATTGTTTTATGGGGGGGTAGCGAAGCGGCCAAACGCGGGTGGCTGTAACCCACTTTCTAACGATTCGGGGGTTCGAATCCCTCCCCCCCCACCATAATGCCCCATGGCCAAGCGGTAAGGCAGCGGTTTTTGGTGCCGCGATGCGTTAGTTCGAATCTAACTGGGGCAGCCAATCAAAAATGACCTAAGAAGCAAAATACTTTGCTTCTTTTTTTAATCAAATTTAAAAATATGCTACAATTAAACTAATAAAATAAAAGAAAGAGATAAAAATAATGAATAACAATTTTAAATACATTATTAAAAATAAAAAAATTATTGTTAAAATTTTTAACACTATTTTTGTCTATAAATCAAGATTTTTTTAAACCTTATAATAATATTTATAAATAGAAAAAGGTCTTGAAAAAAGATCTTTTATTTTATTATTTTTATTAGGAGGAGAAAATGATTAAAATTTCAAATTTAAAAAAGTCTTTTAAAAACAAAAGAGTTTTAGATATAAAGGAACTAAATATAGAAAATAAACAAATTTTCTGTATTTTAGGTAAATCAGGAAGTGGTAAAAGTACTTTTTTAAACATAATTAGTAACTTAATCAATCCTGATTTTGGAACTATTACCTTTGAGAAAGAAAACCCAAAAATTGAATTTGTTTTTCAAGATTTTAACTTAATTGAAGATTTAAACGCTTTTCAAAATATAAAAATTTCTTTAAATGTTAATTCTGAAACTATTGATGAAAAAGAAATTATTGAGCTAGCAAAAGATTTAGAGTTAGATGAAACACTTTTAAAGAAAAAGGTTAAACTATTATCTGAAGGAGAAAGACAAAGAGTAACTATTCTTCGGTCTCTAGTAAGAGATTTTGATATTTTGCTTGCAGATGAACCAACAAGCAACTTAGATGAAGAAAATTCCCATAAAATTTTTGATATATTTAATAAAATATCACAAAATAAACTTGTTATTGTTGTTTCTCACGATATTGATCTAGTTAAAAAATATGCTGATAGCTATTATGACTTAAATGCAAAGGAATTTAAAAAGAATGAAGAGAAAACACCTACTCCAAAAGAAGAAATTTTTAATCACAAAATAAGTAAAAAAAGAAATAAATTCTATAAATTATTACCTGCTCCTTATTTAAGTTTAATTGACATAACTAAAAAGAAATACTCTTTCTTTATTTCTTTTATTATTATGTTAATAGCGATTTTAATAGTCCCTATTTTTATGCTATTTTCAAGCAATAATTTAGCTCTTAAAAATGAAAATACAAGATTTTCAGATTTTGATAAAGCGTTTATAACAAAACAAATTAATCAATCTTATGAACTTAATCCTGGAGAAAAAGAAAAAATAAAGCAACTAGAATCAATTAATTATAGTTTAGATACATATGATAATTATGTAGTAAAACTTGTAATTAACAACGAAAAAGAAATATTAAAATTTCAAACTATTGAAAATGACAACTTTTTTAAAGATAGGTTGAAGTATTTAAATATAGAAGGAAATTTTCCAGAAAATGAAAATGAATTTATAATTTCAGAAGAAATTGCAAAAAAATATAATTTAAAAATCAATGATAAGGTTAACGTAAATTTTGGCAATTTACAAAAGGAATTAACTATTAGTGCAATTAATAATTCTTTAAATTTTGAAAACAAAAACTTAAATTTCTTTTCTTCAAAAACCCTTTCTTCCTTTATTAAAACAAATGAAAATTATTTTTTTAAAGGTTTTTCACTAAGAAAAACTAATCAAATAACTAAATATAATGTTGCTAATGAAAATGAAATAAATATCAAGTCCTATTCTGTTATAAATGATACTGACCAAATAATTGAAGGTCAAAAAGCTAAATCATATGAAGAAATTAATTTAAGTAAAGAAATTAAAGAAAAATATGACGTGCAACTTAATTCGTTTTTAGAATTAAATACAGGATATAATGATTTTTTAGTTAAAGTTGTTGGTTTTTTTGAAAGCACTAATCCTGAACTCAAAACAACAGATAGTAACTTTAAATATTTTGCATCAGAATATCAACCAACTTTTACAATTTTTACAAAACCCAACTACGATACTAATCTTTTAAAAGAAGAATTAAAAGAAATTAATCCTTATTTAAAATTAACAACAAATAATTCCCAAGTTTATAAACAATTAGCAGTTGGTAATAATTTCATTGCCTACTTATTATTACTTTTAGTTATTGTTGTTTCTGCAATTAGTTTTATTACAATTATTCTTTTTTCTAAATTTTTAACAGATTCTAAAAATAGAGTAATTGGAATTCTAAAACTTTTAAAAACAAAAGTTTTAAATATATTTTTATACCATTCCTTTTCTTATCTTATTTTAAGTTTATCGGTTTTAATATTTTTAATTCCTTCATTTTTTGCTTCATTTTATCTTGTTATAAATATAAGTCCTGGATTTAAACTTTTAGAGATAAACTATTCATATTTTTTAAGTATTAGTTTACTTGTTTGATTAATAATAAGTGTTGGTTATTATTTATTTTATTTATTAATCTCATTTTTAACATACAAAAAAAGGGCAATTAATCTTTTAAGATAAAATATTTTCTAAAAAGAAACTATTTTGATAATAAAAACAAAATACAAATGCATAATTTAGAAATTCACCTAAAAGAAAATCAATATTTTGTTTTAGGTAAAAATGTTCTTTCATCCATAGATAGCAAAAATTTTGGTTATGTTTTGTATTCTCAAATTATTGCTAAAGTTATTTCATAAAATTAAAAGTTTAAGAAAGCAGGATAAAAATGCCTGTTTTCTTATTTTTTTATCAAAAACTTGCTTTTTTTTTTTTTTTGTAAAATGAAACTAATAAAAATAAAAAGAAAAGGAAAATATGAAAAAAATTAAATTTTTATCTTTAAGTACACTAACTGTTTTACCAGTTTCTGCTCTATTTATTGTTTCTTGCCAACAAACTAAAACTGAATCAGGAAATCAAACTAACCAACCAACTAATCCTGCTCCTGCTTCACCAGCACCTGTAAATACTGATCCAAATCCTGTAACACCAAAATCAACTACTCCTTCTGATTCTAATCCTAAAGATGGTGAAGATGACAAAGATTATGAAAATCAAATTAGTGATGAACATTTTGACAATAATGAAAATGATTCTGATTACTCTAAAGTAAAAGCATACAAAGAAAACGAAGTATCTAAAAAGAAAGCAATTTTTAAAAAAATTCTCGTTCCTTTTTATAAATGACAAGGAAATTCAGAAGAAGAAGCAAATAAAAAGGCAACTGAATTTATAAATAAAAGTACAAATCCAAAAGAATTAAAAGTTTTATGATACAAATTCATTCGTTCTCAACAAGTTAGAAATTTTGTTAAAACAGCAATTAAACAACGTTCCATTAGACAAATTGGAAAACTTTTAGCAAAAGAGATTTTCTATTCACTTAAAGAAGTTATAAAAAGAAAGAAACACTAAAAATATTAAAAATAAGGAAAATTCTAAAGGGATTTTTCTTTTTTTGCCAAAAACTTGCTTTTTTTTTTTTTTGTAAAATGGTATTATCATAAACTTAAAAAAGGAAAATATATGAAAAAAGCAAAAATTTTAACATTAAGTACACTAACTGTTTTACCAGTTTCTGCTTTATTTATTGTTTCTTGCCAACAAGCTAAAAGTGATAATAATTCAGAAACCAAACAACCTGCAACCCCAGAACAACCTGTTCCTACAACCCCTTCAAATGAAAATCCAAGTGAACCAGGTTCAAACATTCAAACAACCCCTGTAAATAACAATCCAGAAAACCCTGCTCCTGCAAATCCTTCAAAAACAACAAGTTCAAACGAAGAAACAGAAGAACAACCTTCTGATAGCGAATTTAAAGGAAATGAAAATGATTTTGATTATTCTAAAGTAAAAGATATAAAAGCTAATGAACTTTCAAAACAAAAAGAAATTTATAAAAAAGTTCTTGTCTTTTTCTATAAATCACAAGGGGATAATGAAGCAGAAGCACAAAGAAAAGCAAATGAATTTGTTAATGTAACTTCAGATAAAACTAAAGAATTAAAATTAAAATGATATAAATTCATTCGTTCCAAAGAAGTTAGATCTTTTGCTAAAACACTAGCAAAAACTGCTGCTAAGTCCGCAGGAAAAGAAATTGGTAAAATTATTGCAAAAGAACTTATAAAATCAATTAAAGAAATTTCTAGAAAGAAAAGACATTAATTTGAAGTTATTAATAACTTCATTTTTTTATTTCAAAAAATTTGGCACTCTTTTTATTAGACTGCCAAAAAATGTGCTATAATTTGTTTAGAAAAAAATAAAAAGGAGTGATAATATGAATTTTGAATATAAAGAAAACAAAAGCCCTTTAAAAGAATTTGGGAAAAACTTAACTGATTTGGCACTAAAAAATAAATTAGATCCAGTAATTGGAAGAGATGAAGAAATCAGAAGAATAATAACAATTCTTTCAAGAAAAACAAAAAATAATCCCGTTCTTGTTGGAGAACCAGGAGTAGGGAAAACAGCTATTGTTGAAGGTTTGGCAAGACAAATTGTTGAAGGTAATGTACCTGAAAGTTTAAAAAATAAGGAAGTATGAGAAATAGATTTAGCTTCTATAATTGCTGGTGCTTCTTACCAAGGTCAATTTGAAGATAGATTAAAAAAACTAATTAAAGAAATTGAAGATTCTAACGGTGAAATTATTGTTTTTATAGATGAAATTCATCTTTTAATTGGAACAGGAAGAAATGGTAATAACGCTATGGATGCTGCTAACATTATTAAACCAATTATGGCAAGAGGTGGAATAAAATTAATTGGTGCAACCACTCTTGAAGAATATAAAATTTATATCGAAAAGGATGCAGCACTTGAAAGAAGAATGCAAAAAATAGATGTAAGTGAACCTTCAATTGAAAGCACTATAACAATTTTAAGAGGAATTAAAAATAGAATGGAAAATTTCCATCAAATTAAAATTTCCGATGAGGCATTAGTAGCTGCTGCAAATCTTTCTTCAAGATATATTAGTGATAGATTTCTACCAGATAAAGCAATTGACTTAGTAGATGAAGCTAGTGCTACTTTAAAAGTAGAAACTAATTATCAACCTGAAATAATTGAAAAATTAAAACAAGAATTTGCAAAATTGAATATGGAAAAAATTTCTTTAAAAGGTTCAAAAAATGACGAAAACAAAGAAAAAATACAGGAATTAGACGAAAAAATAAAAGATTTAGAATTAGAAATAAAATCAAAAGAAAAAATCTTTAATGAAGAAAAAAACCAAACTTCTAAAATTGCTGAATTAAAAAATTATCTTGATGATTTAAAAAATAATTTTAAAATTTTTCAAAATGAAGGGAAATTTAAAGAAGCATCTGAAATTATCTATAATAAAATTCCAGCAGTGGAAAATCAAATTAAAGAAATAGAAACAAAAATAGAAAATAGCACTAATTCCTTTATAAAAGACGAAGTAACAGCTGAAGATGTTGCAAAAATTGTTTCAAAATGAACTAAAATTCCTGTTGCTAAATTAATTGAAGAAGATAAAGTTAAAGTATTAAATTTAAAAACTGATTTAAAAAATATAATCAAAGGACAAGACGAAGCAATTGAATTAGTTAATGCAGCTATTTTAAGATCAAAAGCAAATATAAATGATCCAGATAAACCAATAGGTTCCTTTATTTTCGTAGGTTCAACTGGAGTTGGAAAAACAGAACTTGCAAGAGCTTTAGCCCTTCTTTTATTTAACTCAGAAAAACAAATGATTAGATTAGATATGTCTGAATATATGGAAAAACACTCTGTATCTAAATTAATTGGTTCTCCTCCAGGTTATATTGGTTATGAAACAGGAGGACAACTAACTGAAAAAATTAGACAAAATCCTTATTCTATAATTTTATTTGATGAAATAGAAAAAGCACATCCTGATGTTATTAATATATTATTACAAATTTTGGACCATGGAACTTTAACAGACTCTAAAGGAAGAAAGGTTAATTTTAAAAATACTATCATTATTATGACAAGCAATATTGCAGCTCTTGAAATTCTAGATAATCCTAAAATTTCAATGGAAACAATTAAAGAAAAATTACTTGAGCATTTTAAGCCAGAATTCTTAAATAGAATTGATGAAATTATTAAATTTAATCCTTTATCAAAAGATGTTCTTAAAAATATTGCTAAACTTGAATTAGATAAATTATTAACTAGAATTAGAGAAAATACAGGATTTTCTATTGTTTGTGAAAATGAATTATTAAATTACATTGTTAATAATACAGATGTGTTAAACTTTGGTGCTCGCCCTATTAAATTATTTATTAAAAGAAATATAGAAACATTAATTGCAAATAGTATTATTAATAAAGATATTTCAAAAGAAAATATAAATATTTTAAGTGTTACTAAAAACTCTATTACTTGAAAAAAGGAATAAAAAAATGGCAGAGGTGACAGGACTCGAACCCATAACACACGGGGTTGAAGCCCGTTGTTCTACCATTGAACTACACCTCTACTAACAAAATATATTGTAGCATATTTTCCTTTTTTTGAAAATAAAAACTAAAATAACTTTAAACAGGTAAACAGGGACATAAATTTGGGACACCAAATTTATGTTTTTATTTAAGGAGAAAA
>NZ_JBTGVG010000026.1:0-13843 GCF_054343455.1 Mycoplasma sp. 1012 | reverse complement strand
AAGAGGACATTTTGATTAGTAAATACCCCGGGACATTTTGATTAATAATTTGCAATTTTTTGCAAAATAATCAATTAAATTGTATAATTTTAAGAGTTATTCAGTTGTTGTGTAGAAAGAAAATATGAATAAAAATTACTTTTTATTTATAAATAAATTACTTTTAAAGAAAAAAAGCACAATTATTATTCCTATAATTAATTTATTAATGATTATATTAACTTTAATTTTAAATTTCACTCTTGCTAAAAGTATAGAGAGTTTTTTGATTATTTTTTATATCAATATTTTAATTAACGGAATTTTATCTAGTCTTTATGGTTCTATAAAAGGATTAAATATTTTTAAAGATTTACAAAGCGAAGGAATAGAAATAATTATTTTTTCAAAAAGCATTACAAGACATAAAATAGTTTTTACTAAACTTATAAATTTTGCTTTTTGATCATTGTTATGATCCTTTGTTTCTTATTGAATTTTATCAACAACTCTGTTTTTAAATTTAAATTTCATTAATAGTTTAAATATACCTTTTTTATGAATTTTCTTAAGTCCTCTTTTTATTTATTTATTTTTTGGATTGATATCTATTTTAATTTCATCTAGATTTTCATCAAAAATATCCATAGCATTTCCTTTGTTATTCTTTATGCCTTTCACAACTTTAGGGAGCATAATTTCTATATTTTCAACTTCTAGTGAAAATAAATTTGGAGAATATTTAAATATTAATTATCCAAATTATGATTCTGGTAAGTTGCTTGATGTTGAAAAATTTTATTTAAACAACAATAAAGATGAGTTGTACATAATTCCTAAAAATGTGGATAATAAAAATTTTTCACAAAGAGAAAAAGAATTTTTAGAATTAGCAAAGCAAAAATCTAAAAATTCATCAACTTTATGACAAACATACTCATTACTTTCATTACCTTATCAATTTCTTGATATTTATAATAATAAAGATAAAGATGCTCTTTCTTATATTTCTAAAAGTCAAATTAATAATTTAGAAAATTATTTAAATTATAAAAATTTAGATTCAGGAGAATATAATTACAAGTTAGAATTAAATAATAACAACTTATTAAAAGTTGCTATACAAGATGATGATAGTTTATTAGAAACAAAATATTCTTATTTAGTTCCTGGTGCATTAAAAAATAATTCTCATTTTGAGAATTTAAAAAATAGAGAAATAATTTATTCAAGAGAAAATGCTTCAAATTTTGAAGTATCATTTCCCGAAGATGATAAGATAGTTGCAGTTCCTGAAGATTTAGTTGGAAAACTAAAATGAGAAATAATTGAAGAAGTTTTAAAATCTGCTATTTTTGACAAATATGCCTATAAAACCTTTATAAAAGTTAAAAATTATAATAAAAATGATCTTTTAAAATACTTCGAAAATATACTTTCAAGTAATATTAATAACACTAACGATGATAATTTTTCAAAAGTTATTGATAATAATACAGAATTATTAAAAGAGATTATTGACACAAATAAAATTAAAAATTTAACTGAAAAGAAAATTTATTTTATCACTTCACTACTTTATTATGCTTACTTTCATCCTGAATTCAATAAAGTTATTTTAACTTTACTTGAAAAAGAAAATGATGGCAAAAAATATTATAATCCTGACAAATTTGAAATTTCTTTTGATAATAAGAAATATTTTATTGGTGGATATTCTACTTACAGTCCTATTCAACAAATAAAAAATGATAAAATCATTTATCGTTTTAGTTTAGAAGAAAGTAATAATTTCTTATTTCAACCTGTTGATGAAGTATATTCATACAAAGCAACAAATAGAATTGTTTATAATAAAAATATTAATTTAGTAATATGATCTTTAGTTGTAACTATTCTTGCTTTTTCAAGTTATGTAGTGTATAAAAGAAAGGATTATAAATAATGAATAATAATATTTTAGAAATAAAAAATTTAACAAAAATTTATAATAAAACCAATTCTGGTGTTAATAGCATAACATTTAGCGTTGAAAAAGGTAGTTTTCATGCATTTATAGGGGAAAACGGTGCAGGAAAAACAACAACTATAAAAAGCATTATAGATGCTTTTAGTGGATATACAGGAGAAATCTTAATTGATAATATAATAAATACCAAAGAAGAAGCTAAATCCAAGATAGGTTATGTTCCTGAAAACGCTTTATTTCCAAAAGGATTGACAACTTATGAATATTTATTTTACTTAGCCCAATTGTCTAAAATCCCTAAAAATACAGCACAAAAGAGAATAGATTTATTTTTGCAAAAATTTAAAATCGAAGATTTGAAAAATAAAAAACCTTACGATTTTTCTTCAGGACAAAAAAAGAAAATCCTTTTAATTCAAGCACTTATAAACGAACCAGAATTACTCATTTTAGATGAGCCTGCAGCAAATTTAGATCCTTCCGCTCGTTTTGAATTATTTTCTATATTAAAAGAATTAAATCAAGAAGGAAAAACAATTTTTATTAGTTCACATATTTTAAAAGAAATAGATGAATTTACTACTTATGTTACTTTAATCCATGAAGGAAAAATTTATTATCATGGACTAAAAGAAAAAAGTTTAGAAGATATTTTTTATGAAAAAGTCATTAATAAAGAAAATTAAGTTGTTTTCAACTTCATTTATCATTACAAGTCCTATTATTTTTGTTGCAAGTTGCAATCAAAAAACAGATAATATTTCAGAACAAGAAACAGAAATTAATTTCAAAGAAGGAGAAAATTTTGTTTATAAAAAATTTTATTCTTGAAGTTACTACAAAAGTGAAGATTTTGAAAAATTCAATATTTCTATAAAAAATCCAAATCAAAAAATAAAAGAGATATTAGATTTTATTAATACTTTAAAAGCAGAAAATAAAAATGATTTAGAAATTTTTAAAGAATTAATAACTCAAAACTATATTATCACTTCAAATACAGCTTATTTTTTAGATCAAGAAAATAAAATAACAATTAAATTTGAAAGTAAAAATACTGAAAAAGTAAAAGCTTTAGCTTGAAAAATTAATTTACAAGTTAAACACATAAATCATTATGATGATAAAGGCACTTTAAAAATAATAATTTATTTTAAAAACTAGTTATAACAGGAATTAATTCCTGTTTTTATTTTTCAAAAACTTAAAAATTGTTTATTTTTTTATGAAAAAATTCATTTTTTAATAATTTTCTTGGGTTTCATATATATATATATATATATATATATAATGAAATAGCAATGAAAAAGAAGTTATCAAGAAAAAATAAATTAATAATTTTTAGTATTTTAGGTATTTCATCCGCTATTTCTATCTCAAGTTTAGTAACATATTTTGCAACTAAATATCATCATAGAATTGAAAATAAAATAACTAATGATGAATTTTCAAGAGTTGAATTTAAGGAAACTGAAAAATATACTAATATTTTAGATGAACAAGATAGTGCTGATATTAATATTTATTATTCATCTTATGGAGTGCAAACCTTTTATAACTTAATAAGAATGGCGATGTTATCTAAAAAATCAGTTATTTTTTATCATTCTAAAAATAATGTAGAAATTCAGCAGCAATTAAATACAAATGAATTGCGAAAATTTTTACAAAACGAAAGAAATACAGATGAAATTTATTTAGAAGACTCAAAAGTTATTGAAGTAAAAGGAGAAGAAAATAAGTTTTTTGAGCAAGCTTATTATCAAGCTTATTTAAATCCAACAAAAAAAGTTAATGTTTGGTTCAATTCAGATCATATTGCTTCAGCAGGAAGTTATTTTGAGAAGATTAAAAACCTTAAAAATGTTAAACTTCAAGCTATTGAGGATTCTAATGTGTTAGGTGAATATCACATTGAACATTTTTATTCGCAAGAAGAATTTAAATCTAAATACTATGATTTTTCAAAAAATGAATGAAAAACTAACTTAGGAAGTTATGATAGATTAACCCAGTATTTTAGATCAGCTGAAATGAACAACTTAAAAATTTATTGATCTGACAAAATTGTGTCTAATAAATATTCAATTTTAAATTTCAAAAATCACTTACCCTTTTTTGAAAATTACAATAATTTAAAAGACTTAATCTTTACTATAAGAACTAAAGAAAATAAAAGATTTAGTTCATTTTGATCAAAAATTACAGGTCTTGATTGAGAAAAAGAAAGAGATAAAGTTAATGAATTGAAATCTAAATTCAATAAACCGAGTTTAATAATTTTAGGTAGCGGCTATGATGAAGATTTTGATTATGTTATGACTATTATTGCTAAATTGAATTCTCAATATAATATTTTTTATAAAGGACATCCAGGAGTTAATAAAACTTCTAACGAACTTCAAAAAGCAATAAAAAGTGCAAAAGAAATATCTTATTATGATTATGATCAAAAAGTAAAAAGAACACTTAATACGGCAAAAATACAGAATTTTGATATTTTAGAATCACAAATTTCTTCTGAAGAATTAACCACACATCACGCTAATGAAGAAAAGGGATTATGATTTGATAAGTGATTTGCAACTGATTATTCAACAAGTGCTCTTTTTGGATTGAAAAACAACAAAAATAATTTTGAAGATTTAATTGGATTTGTTGATTTACTTTCAAATAAAGAAGACTTAATTTGAAGCGATGAAAAGGAATTTACAGGTAAATTTGAATCAATAGTTCAAAAAATTGCAGCAAAAAATATTTTTGCTACTTTAAAAGAAGAGTCTAAAAACAAAGATAAAAGCGAACTTAAAAAAGAAGATTTTATTTTGACAACTTCTGTCAATTCTTCAATAGTTAATTTAACTATTAAATCAATAGAAAAAGCAAATGAACAAGTAAAATTACAAATATCTTTTGAATACAATCCAAGAGAAGTAGATAATCACAATAGTTACACTGTAGAAATTGTTTATATTTAGTTCTAAAATTAATCTAACAAAAAGGATTTTGTGCTATAATTTAAAAGCAATATATGGAGATAATAACTGTATGAAAATACTTAATTTGTTATTTGAATATATTTTCCTCTATAAATTTGCATTACATTAATAAGGAGGTTCAATGAATTCTTTTAGACAAGAAAAAGAAAATATTGTTGCTGAAGTTAAAAATAACATTCAAAATTCTTCTTCATTAGTTATTGCTGAATATCGTGGATTACATGTTTCAGATTTTGAAGAATTAAGAAAAGAATTAAAATCAGCAGGTGTTAAAATTAAAGTTTATAAAAATAGACTTTTCAAAATTGCATCTAATGATTTAGGTTATTCAGAATTAGAGTCAACTTTAGTAGGTCCAAATGTTTTCGCATTTGGTGGAGATGACGCTATTGCACCAGCAAAAATAATTTCTAAATTTAGCAAAAAACACCCAGAAGTTGTTTTAAAAGGTGGAATTTACGAAAATCAAGTTATTGATGCAGCTGAAGTTCAAAAAGTTGCTTCATTACCAAGTTACGAAGAAGCTCTTACAATGCTTGCTTCATCATTGATGGGTTCATTAAGACAATTATCAGTTGGACTAAAAATGTTAGTCGATGAAAATAAATTAGTATCAGAAGGAGAAAAATAAAATGGCAAAATTAACAAAAGAAGCTTTTATTGAAGCTTTAAAAGAAATGAATATTAAAGAAGTTATGGAATTAGTAGATGCAATGAAAGAAGAATTCGGAATTGATCCATCTGCTGTTGCTGTAGCTGCTGCTCCAGCTGCTGAAGCTGCTGAAGCAAAATCAGAAGTAAACATTACATTAAAAGGTGATGGTGGACAAAAAGTTAATGTTATTAAAGTAGTTAAAGAAGTTTTAGGATTAGGATTAATGGAAGCTAAAAAATTAGTAGATTCTATTCCTGTAGTTCTAAAAGAAAACGTTAAAGTTGCTGAAGCAGAAGACATCAAAGCTAAATTAGAAGCTGCTGGTGCTGAAGTTTCATTAGGATAATAACAATAATTTAAAAAAAGAAAAATTCCTGAGCATAAACTTGGGAATTTTTTTGATAAAATTAAAATATGAAAAATATTATAGAAATAGAAAATTTACTTTATAAAAAAGAAAATAAAAACATTTTACAAATAGAATCTTTATCTATTCCAGAAAAGAAAATCATTTCTATAGTAGGACCTTCTGGTGCTGGTAAAACAACTTTATTAAATTTGCTGTCACAATTAGAAAATCAATTTAGTGGAAATATTAAATTTTTAAATAATTTAAAATTAGAACAAATAGGATATATTTTACAAGAAAATGTTTTATATGAGCATTTATCAGTTTTTCACAACATTTATTTAAGTGCTAAAAATTCATTAAATTGAAAAAAAGAAAAAAGAATTAAATTTTTAGAAAATTTTTTCAAGCATAGTAATCAACAAATTGAAAACCAATTATCTAAAAAAATAAAGAAATATACAGAAAATATTTCTTTTAAAAAGGAAAAATGGTTATTTTGATCCCTATGATGAAAATTCTTGTTTTTAACTTTAAAATACGATAAAAAGCAAATAAAAAAAATATGAAATTTTTTATTTTTTATAAAAAAAACTTTTAAAAAAGATCTAAAAGTTATTGCAGAAAAACTTGAAATTAACACTTTAATAAAACAAGAAGCAAACAAACTTTCAGGCGGTCAAAAGCAAAGAGTAGCAATTGCAAAAGCATTAATTAAAAACAATAAACTTTTGTTACTGGATGAACCTTTTTCAGCTCTAGATATTAAAATTAAAGAAAAAACTTTAGAATGAGTTATTAAATTAAAACAAGAATTTGATTTATCAATAATTTTAATAACCCACGATCAAGCAGATGCACTCAAAATAAGTGATTATATTTTAGTTTTAAATAACGGAAAAATAGAACAATTTGACTTAACAGAAAATATATTAAATAAACCTAATAATTATTTTGTAGCAGATTTTTTTAATTATCCAAAACTTAATTTATTAAGAAAAACAGAGCAAAACTCTTTTTATGTAAGAGCAAAAGATGTAGTAATTACTAAAAGTCAAGAAAAATCAGAATTTAAAATCATCGATAAACAGATAGTTGGAAATTTTATTATTTATAAGGTAGCAAGTGAAAATAATGTTTTAACTTCTATTTCGATTGATGAGTCATTGGAAATAAATGATTTTGTTAAAGTTGATATTAATAATGAAAAAATTTTGGAGTTTTCAAATGAAAAAAAATAACATAGAAATGACAAAAATAAAGAAAAAAACAGTAAAAATAACAAAAATATTTTTATTAATTTTACCTTTACTCATTTTGCTGTTTCTATTTTATATTTATCCAATTATAAAATCTACTTATGAATCATTTATTGTTTTTCCAAGTTCGACAAAAAAAACAATATTTATTTATGGACTCAATAATTTTAATAATGTAATAAACGATTCTAATTTTAAAATTGCTATTGAAAACTCGACTTTTTTATTTTTTATCCCTACATTTATATCCTTATTTTTATCGATTTTTATTGCTTATATGTTGAGTACAATTTCAATGAAAAAAACACAAAATTTATTTTTAAAACTTATTTATTCGCAATTTTTTATTTCTTATTTTGCTGTAGGAATTGCTTTTTTATTGCTTTTTGGAGAACAGAACTTATTTTTTAAAATCTTTAATTCCAATGCTAGTTTTACTCACGGAAATAATAAATTAAATATAAAATTATATCTTTTCATTTTTCAAGTTTGAAGATCACTTTCCTTTAATATAGTTATATTTACTTTTATTTTTATTTCAATAAATAAAAAATATTATAAAGTTATGATTTTAGATAATTTAAATTTTTGAGATAAAATGAAATATTTATATTTCAAAGAATTTCAAAAACACTTATTAATTATTATATATACAAATTTAGTTTTTTCTGCTCTTTTATATCCAGGAGCAATTATGGAAGAAGATAAAATAGAAGAACTACAAGCTCATACATTATCTAGTTATGTTTTGAGCTTAATTCAACCAATAAATGGAACTTTGGAAATAGACATTAATAAGGCATATGCTGCAAGTATTTTATCTCTATTTTATTTATTATTTTTATTTTTAATCACTTACATATTTTTCTTTTTAGTGCGTTTTTTCTTTATAAAAATCAAAAAAGGAGAAAAATATGATTAAAAAAATTACCAAAGAAATTATTAAAATTTTAATCTTGTTATTTATTTTATTATTAATTTTATTTCCTTTATATATATTATTAATCACTTCATTAAAAAGTAATTATTCCACTTCTAATAATAATTATTCATTAATTTTAAAAGAGTTTGAATGATCGAATTTTAATTTTTTCAAAAATTCAATATTTTGAAAAGCAGTTTTTTTATCAATGTCAAGTTCTTTACTGCTTATATGTTTAAGAGTGGTTTTTTATACATTATTTATAGTTGGTTTATCTAAAATTAATCAAAAAATAAAAAAAGCAATTTTACTTTTTATTATGTTTTTTTCTTTTATTCCAGAATTTTCTATTTATCTTTCATTAAGAGAAATATTATCCAATTTTCATATAATAAATAATTTATCAGTTTTTTCAATTGTTTCTAATTCTATATTTTCTTATTTTTTTATTTATAATCTATTAATTAATTTTGAAAAAACAAAAAATCAATATTGAAAAGTTATTAAATTAGATAATTTAAATATATTTCAAAAAATCTATTTAGTTTATTGAAAAGAAATGAGAAATTATTATATATTATTAATTATTTTTAGTTTTATTTCATCGTGAAATGATTATCTATGACCAAATTTTTTATTATCTAGCACAGACTCTAAAACTGTTGGTATTTGATTTAGACAAATAGGTGAAACTCCTTCAGGGGGATATTTTTTAAATATTCAAGCAGCCGGTTCTTTGGTTGTTATATTATTGCCTTTAGGAATTTATTTTACTTTTTCCCAAAAAATTATCAAATTTTAATTTTTTCACCTTTTATTTTAAAAAAGTATTAAAATTAAAATACTATAAAATTATTTTTTAGGAGAACAATGAATAAGAAAATATTAAAAAGTTTTTTTTCAATTACAACACTAGCAAGTGTGATTTCACTTGCAAGTTGTAATAATCAAAATCAAACAACAATTGAAAAAAAATACGAAACTAAAAAGGCACAAGATAATAAAATAGTTTTTGCAACAGCTCAAAGCAAAGTTTATCCTTTAATGATTGCAATGCAAGAACTAGTTCCTTTATACAATGAAGTTATGAAAGATAATCCTGATTTTCTTCCTATAGAACTACAGTTATCGGATAAAAGCGGAGCAAATAGCGAACTTGAATTAGCTGCTAATGAAGCAAAATATATTAAAGAAGATAGTGAAAAATTAGCTAACTTAATATTAGGAAACCAAAGTGGAGCATTTTTAGTTAATCAATATGGTAAATTATTAGAAACAAAAGATATTTTACCTAATTCATCTTTTATTAGTAAAATTTTAAAAACACATACAAAATTAGTTGGAGAAAACATCAAGGATGATACAAAAATCTTTAATTTACCTTTTGATTTAAGTGATATAGATGCTTTTTCAATTAATATAGACTTACTTGGCAAAATTTTTGAATTGTTAGAACAAAACAATGCACAAATAGATAAAAATAGTGAAGTTTATAAATACATTCAACAAAATAAAGGAAATGGAAGAAACATTCCAGAAGATTCAATAATAAATTTCATAAAAGTAAAAGCAAATAATAATATTAACAATATTGTAGTTAATGATGAAACATTTAACAATATTACTAAAATTTTTGAATTTGCTAGATTAGTGCATAATTCCTTTGAAATCGACCAAGATAAAGCTACTAAATTTGGTAAAGATATAAGAGATTTAGCAATATTTTCTATTGACTATCAAGAAGACACATTTTTTAAAGTATTAAATAATAAACTCAAAGGTAAAAAACTTTGGACTTTAAAAGAATCTAAAAATCCTTATGATTTATCAGAAATAGATTATGCAATTGCTAACGACACAGAAATTCAAAGAATTTTTAAAGAAACATTTGATGAATTTGTGCAAAAAAACAGCAAATTAGAAATAAATAAAGCAAACACTACAACAAAAAAACCTGTATTTTATGATGTAAAATATGAAAACAATAAAAACGAATGAGCTTCTTGAGACATAAGAGAATACAAAACAGTTTTTGCTTTTGCAGCAGCTGTTGGTTATGAACAATCTATAGATAGTCCTACAAGTAGAGCATTTTTTGCAAAAAATAATAAAGAGATATCAGATAAATTTACAAGTGATTTAGATGTTTGATTAAGACCACAAGTTACAAAAAATTTACCAAGTGATAATTACTCATCTTACTTTGAAGGAGGTTCAAGTTTAATTCCTATTTCTGTTGATAATGGTGGAAAAGAAGATAAAGCAACAAAATTATTTTTAAAATGATTATATTCCGGAGAAGTTGATTATCGTGGTAAAAAGATTAAAGTAAGTGATTTAATTTCACAAAAATCATCTTATATTATTCCATTAAAAGAAAAATTAAATACAGAATCTGCAAATTGATATGACCATCAAATTGAATCTTTATCAACACAAAGTAATGAAAACGGAACAAAAATAGATACTCTAAGCAAAAAAACAACTAAAACACCAGAAGAAGAAAAAGAAATTGAAAATTTACGTAAAGAAAACGCAAAAATAGAAACAGAAATAAATTACGTAAAAGCAGCTAAAATTTCATACGAAAGTTTAAAAAACTTCGTAGATAAAGAACAAGAAGACAATGTCTTTTTACCAATAGATCAAAAATCTTCAAAAATTATTAAAGAAATTCAAACAATGCTTTTAAATTCTACTTTAAAAGAAAATTCAACTAAAATTTCTGGAGAAGCAGCATTAAATAAAATTTTAGAAATAATAAGATCAAAAGAATAGGAAAGAATGAATTCAAAAGACAGAAAATATTACAATGAAGTACATTATTTTATAGATAAAATCAATAAAAAAGTAATTTTAGAAAAAAGTTTTCACGAACAACTTTTAAAAAACAAAGGAACTTGAAACGGATTTAAAAAAATAGGTGGTTCGTCAATTGGCGATGTATTAGAACTTGATCAATTTAAATCTCAATTTCTAGCTTTTATAAGAATGTCTAAATTAGATATGCCTATTTTAGATACTAAATACATAGATGCCGGAGTAGCAATCGAACCTAAAGTTATTGATGTCATAAGAAAAATGACACAAAAAGAAGTGGAAGTTTTTCCACCTGAAAAATATTCATATGACTATTTTAAAGGTAAAGACGATATTATCGGTGGAATTCCTGATGGATACATCAAAGATTTAAATATGATTTTAGAAATTAAAACAACTCAAAGCAAAAATTTCGATAAATGAGAAAAAGGTGATTTACCTTCTGCTTATTTAAAACAAGCACAACTTTATTCTTATTTAATGGGTTGTGATACTTTTGCAATAGTAGCAACATTTTTAGAACAAGAAGATTATTTAGATCCAGAAAATTATCCAATTGAAAAAAGAAAAATAAGAACTTATAAATATAAAACAAATGTACCACAAATCGAAGATGACATTGTTAAAATAAAGGAATGATATAATTTTTACACAACAAAAGGATATTCACCACAATACAATGAAAGAACTGATGGAGAGTTATTAGAATATCTTGAATGTAGAAATGAAGAAGAATGGATAAAATTAATAGATAAGTGAACTTTACAAGGGAAAATCAAAGTAAAATAGTGGAAAAAGACTTTATAACTTTTAATCATTTTTATAAATACAAAACTTGTCAAAAATATTTTATTTGAAATAAAATTGATACTCAAAAAAATGATTTTGATATCGATGAAGAAGAACAATCAGAAAAATTTTGAGATGCTGTTAATTTTAGTGAATTACTTAATGAAGAAAATTTAAATTTTGTTTCTACAAGAGCATCTGTTTTTACTTCATTAGAAAGAGAATTTGAAAATTTTATACAGCAAAAATACCGGATAAACAATGTTTATGTTGTTAAATCCAAAAATAACGAAGAAGCAATAATTGAAACTGAAAACATATTAAGAAATAACAAATATAAAGTGATTTTATATCCAGTTTTTAAATATAAAAATGCAATTGCAAAACCAACATTAATTGATTTAGAAAATAAAAAAATTTCTATTTTAAAACTTTCTACATCTACCAAAAGAAAAGATATTCTTCGTCCTTTTTGAGACTTTTGAATAACAAACAAAATTATTAAACTCGAGAATATTTCTTTATTTTTGCTAAATTTAAGTGAAGAAAGTAAAAAAGATTCAAAAGATTTTTCTGAAGTATTTTATTTAAACATAAACAAAACTAAAAAAAGTTTATCTAAATCAATGGAAAAAGAATTAAATAATGATTTGTTTTTTTATAAAACAATTATATATCAACAAGGATTAACTCCTCAAGAATACGATTCTATGATAAAAGGAGAGTTTGTTCCTGAAAATAATATTTATGCAATGATTTCTTCAAGAACATTACCTATAAATTCAAAAAAGGATGAATATTATGATTTTGAAACTATTGAAGAAATTATCGAAAATATAAATGAAGCTAAGTCTATTAATGATTTTGATAATTTAACAACTGAAGATAATTCACTTTTTGGAACAAATTCAGATTTTAATGATATTTTGTCTTTAAAAGAACCAACTATATTTGGTTATAGTGGTAATATTTTAAAAAAAGAAAAAATCATTTCTTTAATTGAAAATAAAAATATAGCAAGTATAAAAACCCAATTAAGCGATAATTTCCTTTATTCTCAAATAAATTCACAAGATATTAAAATTTTTAAATCAGCAGAATTAGAAAATATAATTGATATTTTAAATGATAAAAACAAAAGAATTGTATGATATGACTTTGAAGGATTTTCTTTACCTTATCCACCTATGAATGGAGTTTTACCATATCAGCAATTAGTTTTTCAACTTTCTATTAAAGAAACATTAGGTAATAAAATCATTTCTAACAATTTTGAAAATGAAAATGTTGTTTATGATCCACAAAAATTAACAATTAAAACTTTTGAAGAAATTATTACTAAAATATATTCTAATAAAGCTGATTATTTTGTTGTTTTTAATAAAGGTTATGAATTAACCAGAATTAAAGAAATGCTAAAACTTATAGAAAAAGAAGATTTACAAATGCATCAAAAATTAAGTAATTATTTTTCTCATATTGTTAAAAACACTATTGATTTAGCAGACTTTTTTAGTGGTTATTCAGAAACAAGAAAAAATCTACCTTTTATTTTTATTCCAGAGTTAAAAGGTTTTTATAGTATTAAAAAGATAGAAAAATATATAACAAAACACAATATTAAATTAGATCATTTAATAACTCCTTATGTAGAATTAGAAATTCAAAACGGATTAAGTGCTATGAACAAAGCAATAGCTCGTTACATCGGTTTCATCGGAGATAAAGAATGACAAGAAATTAAAAAAAATTTAAAAAAATATTGCGAAAACGACGTAATGGCAATGATAATGGTAAAAGATTTTATAAATTTTTTAATCAAAGAAAAAACTCAAAAAAGCAAAAAATAGTTTAAAAAAATGCTTATTTGAGTTTTTTTCTTCAATTTTAGTAAATTTAATTTTTTGGATATACTAAAAATTTATTTGTATACTTGCCAAAATAATAGTAAAATGAAAAATATATAAAACTAACTAAAGGAGATTTTATGAAAAAGAAAATCAAGATTAGTAAAAAGAAAATTTCTCTAATTTCATTAGCAGCATTACCCGAGTTTCCCAGTTAACACTAAAAAGCAGAAAATCAACCATTTTTTTGGTTGA
>NZ_JBTGVG010000025.1:0-13890 GCF_054343455.1 Mycoplasma sp. 1012 | reverse complement strand
GTCCCATACTTTAAATTTTACTTTAAAGTGGTGCACTTGATCTTACAATTAAGCACACCATTTAAATTATGGTGTTTTTTCATTTTAAAAAACAAAATAGTAATATAATTTAAAGGTAAAGTTAATTTAAAATTTTTATAAAAGGAAAAAAATGCAAAAAAAATTTAAAAGAATTTTTATGATCGTCACTGATTCATTGGGAATTGGTGATGATGGAAGACAAAAAGAGTTTGGTGATCAAGGTGCTGATACTCTATTCCATGTAAGTGAAAGTAATTTATTAGAAATTCCTACTTGAAAAAAATTAGGTATTGGAGAAATTACTAAACTTCATAATTATGGCAAAAAAAATAAAAATCATTTAGCATATATGGCAAGAATAGTAGAAAAATCTAATGCTAAAGACACTTTGGCTGGTCATTGAGAAATGATGGGAATTGAAACTAAAGTTCCTAATCCACAATTTGTGGAAAAAGGATTTCCACAAGAACTAATTAGCAAATTAGAAAAAGCTTTTGATGGTAGAAAAATCATCGGAAACAGGGAAGCTAGTGGAACAGTAATTTTAGCTGAATTAGGAAATGAAGAAATTGAAAAAGGTCACATCATTGTTTATACTTCTCCTGATTCAACATTACAAATTTGTGGTCATGAAAAATATACAGGACTTGAAAATTTATATAGATATGCAAAAGCAGCAAGAGAAATCTGTTCTTCTAATCCTGAATGAAATGTTGCTAGAGTAATAGCAAGACCATATGTTGGAGAAAATGGAGAATTTACAAGAACTTTTAATCGTCATGATTATGCTAATAAGCCACCAAAACAAACAATTTTAAATCAATTGCAAGCTAAAGGTATAAAAACAATTGCTGTTGGTAAAATTAATGATATTTTTGTTGGTCAAGGAATTGATGAAGTATTTCCACCAGCAAGTGATAACGAAAATATGGATGTAGCAATTGAAATTGCTTCTAAAAATACTGAAAATGAGTTTATCTTTGTTAATTTAGTTGAATTTGATTCACACTATGGACACAGAAGAAATCTTGAAGGATATGCTCATAATATTAATTCATTTGATATAAAATTAACAAAATTAATTAATGCAATGAATGAAGATGATTTATTAATAATTACATCAGATCACGGTAATGACCCTTCATTCCCAGGAAGTAATCACACAAGAGAAGCATTACCACTAACAATCTTTTCTAAATCATTTAAAGGTTCAGAAAGAAATCTTGGAATTTTAAGTGGTTTGGGAACTTCTGGAAATATTATAGCTAGAAATTTTGATTTAGAATTAGTTGAAACTGGTGAAGATATTTTTGACAAACTTATATAAATAAAATAAAAGGAACTATTGCAGTTCCTTTTATTCTTTTGGTTTTTTATCGCTAATTCCAGAAATATTTTTTAAATTATTAATTTCTAATTGAAGTATTTCAATTTGTTCTTGAAGTTCGTTTTTTTCATTTTTTAAATTATTAATTTCTGTTTCAAGATTGTTTTGATTTTCGATGAAACTATCAAATTCTTCGTTAATTTGATCTAAAAATCAATCAACTTGTTCTGGATTGTATCCATTTAAAACTATGTCAAATTGTTGATTTAAAATTTTTTCTTTAATTCTTTTAATCATTGTTTTCCTTAAAGTGATTTAAAATTATACCATTTGCTATTGCTACATTTAATGATTCAAAATCAATTTTTATATAAATATTTTCATTTATAAAATTTTGAATTTCAGAACTTATTCCATTTCCTTCGTTTCCAAAAATTATTGCTATTTTTTCTTTATTTTTCTTTATATTAGATAATTCTACACTTTCTTTTTTTAACACCGTTCCATAAATTCAATACTTATTTTTGAGTTGATTTAAATAAAAAACTAAATCATTTGTTTGAATAATGTTTAAATAGAAAAATGCTCCTTGGGATGATCTTACAACCTTTTCATTATAAATATCTACACCTTTTACTATAATATCTTTAAAACCAAAAGCTTGACAATTTCTTAAAATGGTCCCTAAATTACCTGGATCTTGTATATTATCTAAAATAACAATTTTAGAAGAAAAATCATAATTATTAGTATTTTTTTTGCAAACAGCAATAATGTTTTGTGGTGTATCGGTAAAAGAAAGTTTTTTTATTATTTCTTCTGTAACTAAAAAAGATTTTATTTTTAATTTTGTAGAAAATTTTTCATATACTTCTTGTTGTGAAGTTACTATTTCTTCAATGAGATTTTGTTTTAGTGCTTCTTCTATTATTTTAGGATTTTCTATTAAATATAAGTTACTTTTATCTCTATATTTCTTTATTTTTAATTTGTTTAAATCAATAATTTTTTGATTTTTTAGCGAATTAATTATCATTAGAAATAAAATCTTTTCCCTTTTGAACTTCAAATAAAGAAAGGTTTTTAAAGTCTAATTGTCTCATCACTTCATATGCAACAAGAATTACAGAATTAGCTAGATTTATTGATCTGTTTTCAGCAACCATGGGTATTCTTAAACAAGATTGTAAATCTTTTTGTAATATTTTTTTAGGAATTCCTGTAGATTCAGTTCCGAACATTAAAAAAATATCTTGACCATTTTGATCAATTTCTTTAAAATTGACATCACTATATGTTTTTTGTCCATATCTTGTTATGTAATAAATTTTTTGATTTTTATATTTTTGATTAAATTCTTCATAATTATTATGAATTTCATGTCTAATATCACTTAGTCTTTTACCTGCTGCTGGTCTTTTTAATCATTTTGGTTCTAAAATAAAAGCTATGGGTCTGATTATATGTAATTTTGCTCCAAGAGCAAAACAAGTTCTTATTATATTTCCTGTGTTTGGACTTATTTCAGGTTGGTATAGGATAATATTGAGCATTTTTACCTCTTTAATTAATAATTTATTTATTATTAATTATACTAAATTGTATTTTATAAAAAAATTTTTATAACTATTTTAATTTTTAAATCATTTTAATTAAGAAAATGTATAATTAAAATATATAAATATTTGAGGAGAATTATGAAAAAGAAAATTTGAGCAATAAGTCCAATCATTTTATCAAGTACTTCTATATTAATAGTTTCATGTAATCAAACTAATGAAAGTAATACAGATACAATAAACAAACCTATTAATAAAGAAGAACTAAAAGATTATAAAATTTCAAATATAAAGGAAAATAGCATTAATTTGACTTTAAAAATAGAAAATTTAGATCAAAATAAAAACTACAATTTAAGTTTTAAATTTAAAAACGGATATTTAAAACAATTTCCAATAAATTCTAGTAAACTTCAATTTTCTTTTATTTTCAATAAATTAGAAAGCAATACTGAATATCAAATTTCAGAAATTTTTTTAAATGACTTAAATATTTTAAAGAATAAAACAATTTCTTTTAAAACCTTAAACCAAACAAAACCATCAGATGAAATTAAAATTAAAGAAAAACCTGAATTTGATTTTAAAAATTCAATTTTTTCAATTGTAAGAAGGGACTATAATTTTGCTGAATTCAGTTTAATTTTCGATAGTAAAAATTTAAATAGTATTAAAACAGATGAAAATTTTAAAGTAACTTTAAATAATAATCAAACATATAAAGCAAGTTATGAATTTTTAGAAAATAACAAAATTAAAATAAAAGTAAATGCAAATAACTTATTAGAAAATACAAATTATTGAATAAAAAAGATTACTTTTAATACAGATGATAAAGACAATGTTATATTTACCAATAATGATAACAGCAATAATTTTTCTTTTAAAACATTCTTTTTAATTGATCAAGTAAAAGAGTTAACTATAGCTAAAAAAGAAATTATTTTAGAAAATAATACAGAAAATACTTCAAATAATTTTGAGATAACATTAAATCAAGTTAAAGATTCTTTTGTAAACAAAAATTCAAGAATTTCCTTTATAAATAAAGAAAATAATAATAAAATTTATTCTTCTGAAATTAGTTTAAATTCATCAAATAATCATTATTATTTTATAATTAATAATATAGAAGCTGGAACCTATGAATTTAATTTTTTTGAAGTTGAAGTTAATAATCAATGAATTAAATTTAATAATAATTCAAATTTTTCAAAGGAATTTGTTGTCAAATTAAAAAATAATGATACAGAAACTTCAAATAATAATCCAAAGGAACCAGAACAAGGAATTGATGTAGAAGATGTTAATAAATCAATAGAAAATTATGGTAATATTTTTACACTTCAAAATGCTAATTTAATTCAAAATACAGAAATTAATGTGCATAATTCAACTAATTTTTCAGAAATAAGTAAAGATAGTTTATTAAACAAAAATAGTTATTACACTTCATACTTTTCTTATTTAAATAACACAGTAACTAAACCAATACAGAAAGAAACTTCAATTACAACTAATGAAGTTTCCAATATAGACATTTCTTCAATTGAAGTTTCTTCTAATTTAATAAATTTAAATATTATCAATAACACTTCTGAAAACATTTCTAGTGCTAAAGTTTTAGTAAAAAGTTTTGATCAATATAATCAATGAAGTAAATATATTGATTTAAACATAAACGGAAATAAATTGAGCTTTAATCCTAATCTATTAAGTAACTATCAAAATGAGTTCATAGTAACTGAATTAATCATAAATAACAATAAAAAATCTTCTTTCAATTTACAATCTAAATATAAATTTATAAAGGAAAATACTTTATTTAATGATTTAACTATAGAAAATTTTGATATTTATAAAAATGAAAATTCTAAAGAAATATATGCAACATCTTCTTTTAATTGAAGTCAAAATCAATTAGCAGTTTTAAGCGACAAAATATTTGTTTTTTATTTTGAAGTTGAGAAAAAAGTTTATAAAGAAAAGAAAAAGAAACCAACTTTTCCTTTTGATCCAGAAATTGTAATAAATGAAGATGAAAATTTTGATGCTTCTAATTCTGTTCCTTCTATTAAAAAAATCTACATTCCTTTTAGTGAATTAAGTAAGTTTTCAATCGCAGGTTTTCAAGAAAAAATAAAATATAAACTTAAATATATTGATATTGTCAATAATCATAGTTTTATAAATTTTCTACCAAGAAAAGATGTATCTAATAAAAACATTAGTTTTTCTTATAATTTTAATTGAAATAATTCAGAAAAATTAAAAAATCAATTATTTATCAACAATGAAAACCTAGTAGAGAATAATTCACAAATAAACAACGGTTTAAAAATTGCAAAGCATGATTTGCTTTTAGAAAGTCAAAAAAATACTGATAAGAAAACCAATATTAATTTTTCAGTAGAAAACTTTAATACTTTATTAGATTATAATTTTGATTTTTATAATTTAGAAAAAAGATATCCAAATAGAAAAATAAAAAATAAAAATACAGATTTTAAGTTACAAAAAAATAATATAAATCAAAAAATACATTGATTTAAAACAAGGGAATATTTAAAAGATTCTATTTTTAAAATTAATGAAAATAAAAATAATGCCTATATTATTGAAGATTTAAATTCAATTATTATTCCAAATGATTTTCCTGCAGAAAATGTCCTTTTTTGATTTGTTTTTGAACTAGATTTAAATCCAAGAGAATTTAAAGATTCAAATGAGTTTAATGATATTCATTCAAGAGTTAGAGTGCCTGTATCTTTAAAAAATATTAAAGAAAATAAAACTTTAGAAAATGTTGATTTTCTTTTTGATTATGTATCTGAAAATCCTGAATTTCAACAAGAGATCTTTTCTAAAATTAAAAGTAATATTAAGTTTAGTCTATCTTTAGAAAATAATAAATTAAAATTAAGTTTAGACACTAAAAATAATCAAATTAAATTTAATAATATTTTATCAGTTCATAATCACTCAAATAATCGCTCTGCCTTTATAAATCGAAGTGAGTTTTTTGTTAATTGAATACAAAATGAAAGTGAAAAAGATGAGAAAATATCTTTTCATCAACAACAAAAAATAGATAATAATTCTATTTTAAGCACATCAACAGGATATAAAAATACTTATGATTTAAAAACTGAAGACAAGGTAATTAATGCTGAGTCTAGAAAAAATATATTAATAGATGCACCTAATGCTAACGACCGTTCTCGCCGTTTATACAGCGAAAATACAGTAAAACCTATTGAAGAAGGAAGAAATCGTGTGTTTAGTTTAAATTCCGATGCTGATGGAACGTGAAATATTTTTGCAAAAGTAAATGACAATTCTAACGATTATAGATTTTATGCTTTTGTTAATTTCCACGTTTGAAATACAAACAGAAAATCCGGAATAGGAACACTCGATAAAAATTTACAAGGATATGAAAGAATAACTGTTCAACACCCGCAATTAATAGCTTCTACAAATATTGCAAGACCATCTACTAATCCAGAAACAAATAAATATTTCCCTATTTACACAAATAAAGAGCATCCTGAATTACAACCAGATGGAAATATATTCGATTTTGAAATCCCTCAAGATCAACAAGGAATAACTTTTGATTTATTTTTAGATTTTAGTAATTCTGTAGCAAATTATTACGGTGATTTTAAAAACAATAATGGAGAAGTAGTCCATAGAAATACTTATGATAATTTAGATGCTATTATAGCAATTGTTGATTTTAAACCAATATTTACTACTTTTGAAAATCAAGATTTAGATCATTATCAATATAAAAATCGTTCACTAAATGAAAAAGAAAAAAATGCTATACGTCACTTCTTAAATTTTAAAAAACTAAAACCTTTAGAAATTTCAGATTTATCTTTATATTTAAGTTCCTTTAACAATTTGAATTTTTATATGGCTACATTACCAAAAGTTCAAACTTTAGGAAATAGTGATAGTTATCCAGGATTAAGATATAGAGAATATTTAATAGGAAATAATCCTATAAAATTTTCAAATTCATCACAAGGTGGTGTTAATGCAATAAGACCAGCTATATGAGGTGAAGTTCAAGATTATGACTGATATAGCGGTTCTTCAGGTAGTGGAGTCTATGATAGTGATGCAAAAGTAGTTGGTTTAGACGCACAAGGTGGCAATTGAAGTGCAAGCAACTTTTTAATTTTTGATACACAAAAATATTCATTTTTAAAAAATAGAGAATTATCTTATAATCCAATTGCTTTTGATGAAATTATTAAAAAAATGTCTTATTTATATCCCGACAAATTCAAAGATATATTTTCAAAATAAATTATCAGTCCTTTGCAAGGATTGATTTTTTATTTAATAAAAAGCGAAAATAATATATAATTTTGTTTATGAAAATAGAAAGAGTTCAAAAACTCATATCACAAGCAGGGATTGCTTCACGTCGAAAAGCAGAAGAATTAATTCAAGCACAAAAAGTTACAATTAACGGAAAAATTGCAAATTTAGGTGATAAAGCAAGTTTTAAAGATAAAATTTTGGTAGATGGTATACCGCTTTTTAAACAAGAAAATGTTTACTATATAATGAATAAACCAGAAAAAGTAATTTGTTCATTAAATGATCCACAAAAAAGAACCGTTATTACTGATTTAATACAGGAAAATAAGTTTATTTTCCCTGTTGGAAGATTAGATTATAATACCACCGGAACAATTCTTTTAACTAATGATGGTGAATTAACTCAAAGATTATTACATCCAAAATATAATATATTAAGAATTTATAGAGTTAGATTGAATGAACCGTTAACAAAACAGCAATTAGATTTTTTAAATGGAAATAATGTCTTTATTGATGGGATAAATTCAAAACAAGAAGTAAAACAAGTAGATACTAAATCTTATTTAGTAACTTTAAGTGTGGGGACTTATCACCATGTTAAAAAATTATTTGAAATTTTCAATTTAAAAGTTCAATCATTAAATAGAATTGAATTTGCTGGACTCAGTCATATTGGATTAAAAAAAGGCGAATATAGAAAACTAAATATAAAGGAAATTAGGTGATTAAAATCACTTGTAAAAATAATATAAAAAGGGAAAAAATGGGATTTAAAAAATTTAATTTAATAAATAAATTAGAAACAGCAATAGAAGAAATGGGTTATGATCAACCAACACCAATACAGGATGCTGTTATAGAATTAGCATTAATGGGAAATGATATTATTGGTCAGGCACAAACAGGAACAGGTAAAACTGCAGCTTTTGCTATACCAATAATTCAAAATACAGACGAAAAAAATAAAAGTATACAACATTTAATTTTAGCTCCAACAAGAGAATTAGCTACACAAATTTATACAACATTTGAAAGTCTTACTAAAAATTTTGCAATCAAAAATGCATTAATTTTAGGTGGGATTTCATATGATAAACAAAAACAAGCAATAAAAGAAAAACCACAAATCATTATTTCAACTCCAGGAAGATTAATTGATTTGTTAAAAGGAGAAAAATTTAAGTTAAATATAGATTTTTCTGCCTTAAAATCCTTTACTTTAGATGAGGCTGATGAATTATTAAAAGTAGGATTTTACGAAGAAATTAAAGAAATTTTAAACTTTATTCCAAAGCAAAGACAAAATTTCTTTTTTACAGCAACATTTGATAAAAAAACTAAGAATTTAAGTGAAATGATTACAACTGATGCAAAAGTAATTTCTATTTCACAAGGTTTAACTACAAGTTCTACAATAAAGCAAGAATATGTTTTAATGAAAGAATCAAGTAAATTAAATAACTTAATAAAATTTCTTGAATTATATAAACCTAAATCAGTTGTTATATTTGGAAGAACTAAAAAAAGAGTTGATGAACTTAGTGATGCATTAAGAGAATATGGTTTTAAAGCATCTGGTATTCAAGGTGATATGCAACAAAGAGAAAGAAATTTTGTAATGGATAAATTCAGAAAACAAGATATTTCAATTTTAGTTGCAACAGATGTTATGGCAAGAGGGATTGATGTAGATCACGTTGAGTGAGTTGTTAATTTTGATTTACCTCAGGAAATTGAATATTATACACATAGAATTGGTAGAACCGGAAGAGCTGGTAGAACCGGATATTCTTTATCTTTTGTAAAACATAATGAGATTTTACACATTGAAAGAATTGCAAATGAAACTAACTCTGAAATTGAAGAAATCCTTGTTCCGAGTGATGAAAAATTAAAATCTGTTTGAGAAAAAAGAATATTTGAAGAATGTGAACTAATATTAGAAAAAAATAAATATGCAAAATACACAAACATCAAAGATAAATTATTAGAAACTTTTAATACAGAAGAATTAGCTATAATTTTAGCTGAATTTATTGCAAACACTAAAAACAACAAAAGAGAAATTAAACTAAATCCTGAACCAAGTGTTATTATTAAAGAAAAGTATAGAAAAGAATCTAAAAATGGAAAAAGAAAAGAAAAATTCTTAGATAAAAAAATTAATAATATTTCTCACAGCAGAGAAAAAAGAAAAAGAAGAAGACATTAAAATAAAGGAAAAATAAAGAAAAATGAAGCAACGAACTTCATTTTTTATTACTTTTTAGCAAAAATATTTTTAATTAAATCCAATGATTCATCGCTAATATTAATGATTCCAAAAGCAACAGCTTCTAAACCAGTGTGGATAGCGATAACATTAGGAATATCAAAAAGTTCAATTTTAGAATTTGAATAATTTTCAAATTCTTGTTTAATTTCTTCTATTTCACTATTTCCAGAATGAATAATAACAGTTTTAGTATCTTTAGTTTTAGGTAAATTATCTCAATTTTCTTTATAATAATTGAATAAAGTTTTTCTAAAAATTCTTCCTTTACCTTCTTTTTGCAACATCCCATTTTCTAATTTTATTACAGGAACTATTTTTAATAATTTAGCAATTGAAGCAGCAGAAGGAGATAATCTTCCACCTCTAACTAAGGCATCATTGTATTTAGGAATTAATAAAAATTTTCCAACAAAATCCTCTTCTAATTTAGCAACAGCTAAGTTGAAATCAACACCATTTTTTATATTGTTTTTAAAATTAATGATATCAATTATAGATAGAAGAGTTACTTTATTAGATTCAACAACATAAACTTTTTCTTCATTTTTAAATGAAGTTTTAAAGTTAGAGTATTGAGATGATAAACCTTTACTAATTGGATAAATAATGATTTTATCGTATTTATCTTTAATTTTGTCTACAAGTTCATGTGCAAGACCTAATGGAGTTGCTGAAGTAGAAACTTTTGATTTAAGATTTACATATTTTAAAATTTCACCAGATTCTAAATCTATTCCATCAGCAAATTCTTTTTCATCCACTTGAATGTAAAGTGGTAAAAAATATAAATCCATTGCTTCTGCTTTTTTCTGACTTAATCCTGTAGCGGAATCTATTATAATTGCGATTTTCATACAAAATATTATATAATATTTTTAAAATATTAGTTTATTTTATTTTGTAAAATATTAATAAAGGAGAAAAATGAAAAAAAAATTGGTAGATGATTTGAAAAAACGTGGTATTTTGAAAGATATTACTAATGAAGAAAAATTCATTAATATGAAAGACGATGAATTTATTTATGCTGGTTTTGATCCAACAGCAATTTCCTTACATTTAGGTAACTATATTCAAATTTGTACCCTTTTAAGATTTCAAAAAGCAGGAGTTAAAGTCTTAGCGGTGGTAGGAGGAGCTACAGGAATGATTGGAGATCCTTCCTTTAGATCATCAGATAGAGTTCTTTTATCTGATGATGAAGTTAAAAAAAATAAAGAATCAATAATTAATCAGTTAAAAAAATTCAATTTAGAAGTTTTTGATAATTTAGAAATTTACCAAAACATGAATATTCTAACTTTTTTAAGTACAGTTGGTAAATATTTAAATATAAATTATATGATTTCAAAAGATTCAGTTGCTGATAGATTAGAAAACGGTTTGAGTTTTACAGAATTTTCATACCAATTAATTCAAGGATGAGACTTTAAATATTTATATGAAAATTACAATGTTAAAGGACAATTAGGTGGATCTGATCAATGAGGAAACATCACAACAGGGATAGAAGTTATTAGAAAAGCTTTTGGAGATAACAACAATGCCTTTGGAATAACTACAAATTTACTTACTGATAAAAACAATAAAAAATTTGGAAAATCTACTGGTGGTGGATCATTATGGTTAAAACCTGAATTAACTTCTGCTTATAGTTTATATCAATTTTTACTTGCTTCTGATGATTTAGAAGTCGAAAAATTTTTAAAATGATTAACTTTTTTAAGTTTGGAACAACTTGAAGAAGTAATTCAAAAGCACAATGAAAATAAATCATTCAAATTA
This sequence comes from Mycoplasma sp. 1012, assembly GCF_054343455.1. Taxonomy (NCBI): domain Bacteria; kingdom Bacillati; phylum Mycoplasmatota; class Mollicutes; order Mycoplasmatales; family Mycoplasmataceae; genus Mycoplasma; species Mycoplasma sp. 1012. Next base: position 2,579 of record NZ_JBTGVG010000025.1, on the reverse strand, counting down.
GCTCAAAAAACTTTAGCTTTTGAAGTTGTAAAAAATATTCATGGCGAAACTGAAGCAAATAATGCTGTTAAAATAACTAATATTCTCTTTAATAAAGGTGATTTTAAAGAATTGACAATTGAACATATAAATCAATTAAGAAATTCAATTCCTTTTTTCTTACAAACTAAAGATAAGACTATTTCTGATTTATTGATTGAGACTAAAATTTTTAATTCTAAAAGGGAAATGAGAGAATTTATTGCACAGGGAGCTTTAATATTTAATGATAAAAAGATTATGAGCGAAGACGAAAATATAGATTTTTCCCTTTTTGATGGAAAATTTATTTTAATAAAAAAAGGAAAAAAACATTACTTTGTAATTGAGTTTAACTAAGGAAAAAATGAACGAAAAAATTATTAATCAATTAGAAAAAAAACTAAATATTGACTCTAAATATATAAAAAGAGTTCTTGAACTTCTTGAACAGGAAAATACCATTGCTTTTATTTCTAGATATCGTAAAGATTATACAAACGGTTTAGATGAAGTTGAAATAAAAGAAATATACGATTTATATAACTACAATTTAAAACTTGAAGCAAGAAAAGAAAGTATTATAAAAACCTTAACTGAAAAAGAAATTTTAACCGACCAATTAAAAGAAAGTATATTAAAATGCGAAAAAATGGTGGAGTTAGAAAATCTTTATAAACCATACTCAACAGGTAAAAAAACAAAAGCAAATATTGCTATAAGCAAAGGATTAAAGGGATTTGCAACCTTTTTATTATCTTTAAATAGAAAAGTTAATTTTACTAAAGAAGCAGAAAAATATATAAACCCTCAAAAAGAAGTTAATAATGTTACAGATGTAATTGAAGGTGCTAAAGACATAATTGCTGATATTGTAAATAATGATGTTGAAATAAGACAAAAATGAGTAGATTTAATTTATAAATATTCCAAAATAGTAACTAAACTTAAAAATAGAGAAAATGATATAGAAAATAAATATCAAATTTATTACAGTTTTAATAAACCAATTAAATATCTTTTAAGTTACCAAATAATGGCAATAGATAGAGCTACAGAAAAGAAAGTTATTACTAATTCTTTTGAATACAAAAATGATTTTATAACTGAATTCATAGTTAATAAATACACTAAAAAAGTGGAATGAGAAGGAAAACAATATATTGAAGAAGCTGTTAAAAGCGGACTTAAAAGACTTTTGATTCCGAGTGTTGAAAATCAAGTGTATTCGGAATTATTATTAAAATCACAAGAAACAAGTGCAAATATTTTTGCTAAAAATTTAACAAAACTTTTATTACAAAAACCTATTAAAAATAAAATTATTTTAGGTTGAGATCCAGGTTTTGTAAGTGGTTGCAAATTAGCTGTAGTAGATGCTAATAACAAAGTTTTATCAATTGATGTTATTTATCCAACTAAACCAAAAAATAATCAAGATTTAGTTGAAGCAGAAAATAAAATATTGCAATTAATAAAGGATTTTAAGGTAGATTTGATAGCAGTTGGAAATGGAACTGCAAGTTGAGAAAGCATTAACTTTATTTCAAAGTTAATAACAAAACATTCTCTAGAAATAAAATTTATTATAACTTCTGAAGCTGGGGCATCTGTTTATTCTGCATCTAAAGCTGGAATAAAAGAATTTCCAGATTTATCTGTAGAGCAAAGATCAGCAATAAGCATTGCAAGAAGAAATATCGATCCTTTATCTGAATTGATAAAAATTGAAGCAAAAAGTATTGGTGTTGGACAGTATCAACACGATATACCAGTTAAACTTTTAAATGAGAAAGTTGATTTTGCAATTTCTCAATGCGTTAATAGTGTTGGTGTGGATATAAATACTGCTTCTGTTGATTTACTTGTGCATATTTCTGGATTAAACCTCAAAACAGCTAAAAATATTGTTTCTTATATTGAAAAAAATAAAAAAATTAACTCTAGACAAGAAATTTTAAAAATTTCTGGAATTAATGAGAAGATTTTTGAACAAGCTGCTGGTTTTTTAAGAGTTAATGAATCAAGTGAATTTTTAGATAAAACTTCAATTCACCCTGATATGTATAAAAAAGCATATAAAATTATGGAATTATATGGTTTATCTATTTTTGATTATGATAAATTCAAATATCTAAATAATGAACAAGAAATTAATAATATTAAAATTAAATTAAATTTAGAATATTTTGAAATAAAATTAATTTTAGAAAATCTTTCTAACCCACTTCGTGATTTTAGAGATGACTTAGATGATCCTATTTTAAGAAATAATATAGTTAATAAAGATGAATTAGAAAAAGGTATGATTTTTAAAGGAATAATTAGAAACATTACTGAATTTGGTGCTTTTATTGAGATAGGATTAAAAGACGATGTTTTCTTACATTCTTCTAAATATCAAGAAAATAAAATTAATATCAATCAAGTTGTAGAAGTGGAAATTAGTGATATTAATCAGGAAAATGGCAATGTTGCTGTAAATTTAGTAAATTAAAATTCAAGTAATTAAACTTGAATTTTTTGGAAGTGTAATAAATTTTGTGTAAAAATTTCTCAAT
>NZ_JBTGVG010000024.1:0-14473 GCF_054343455.1 Mycoplasma sp. 1012 | reverse complement strand
AATTTTACCAGTGATATCACTGGTAAAATGTGTCCCAATAAATTGTCCCACTTTACTTAGTTTTTAAACTAAGTTTTTTAAATTTAAATAATTTGTTTTAGTGCTTCTGAAAATTGTTCATATGCACCATAACCAACAATGTGAGAAACTAATTTTCCATCTTTATAAATAAAAGTTGTTGGAGTTCCTGAAACTCCCATTTCTCTTGCGAAGTTTCTATCTTGATCTACATCTACTTTATAAACTTCAATGTTCATTTTTTCTGCAACTTCTTTTAAAACAGGTGCCAACATTTTACATGGACCACATCAAGTAGCATGGAAATTTAATAGTTGCACTCCTTTTCCATTTTCAATACTTTGTGCTAATGTTTCTTTTGTAACATCTTTTACAAACATTTTTGTCTCCTTATTAATTTAAATATTTTCAAATAAATTGTAAAGGAAAATTAAGAAAAAAATACAAAAAAGTTGTTTTAAATGAAAAAAATGCGAAAAAATTAACTTTTTTAATTCAAAATAACAATTAAAAACTATTTTTAAACTAAAAATGGAAAAAAATAAGTAAAAATATTAAAATATTTTTTGATTTTTCTTAAAAAAAATTTATAATTTAATAGTTATTTATTAAGGACACAAATGAAAAAAGAAATTAAAAAAATTGCAATATTAACTTCTGGTGGTGATGCACCTGGGATGAATAATGCTGTTCGTGCAGTTGTTAAACATGCACTAGCAAATGAAATAGAACCTTTTTTAGTTTTTGAAGGTTATAAAGGATTATATGAAAAAAATATAGTTCCTGCTTCAAAATTTAATGTTGATGACTATGTTTCAAAAGGTGGAACATTTATTTTTTCAGCAAGATTCCCTGAATTTAAACAAGAAGAAACAAGAAAAATTGCTAAACAAAATTTAGAAGAATTAGGAATAGATGCACTTGTTGTTGTTGGTGGTGATGGTTCTTATATGGGAGCTCAATTACTACACGAACTTGGAATTAAAACCATTGGATTACCAGGCACAATTGATAACGATATTACATCAAGTGATTTCACAATCGGATATGATACTGCTTTAAACACAATAGTTGAAGCTGTAGATAAATTAAGAGATACTTCAAATTCACACAACAGATTTTTAATGTTAGAAGTAATGGGACACGGTGCTGGAGATTTAGCTTTATATTCTGGTCTAGCAACTGGTGCTGAAATTATTATTACAAACGAATTAACAATGACTAAAGAAGAAATTGCTAAAGTTGTTGAACACCAAATTAAAACAATGAAAAAAAGAAGTGTGATAGCTATAGTTAGCGAATTTATTTATCCTAATCTAAAAGAAATTGCAAGTTTTGTTCAAGAAAAAACAGGAATTTCTTCTAGAGCAATGGCTTTAGAACATGTGCAAAGAGGTGGAAATCCTTCAGCACAAGAAAGAATCTTAGCTACTTTAATGGGAATGAAAGCTGTTGACTTACTTAAAAAAGGTGAATCTGGAGTTGCAATAGGTGTTAATAAAGGTGACATTGTTGCTACACCTATATTAGAAGCTTTACAAGCACCAAGAAAAAGTAATAAAGAAAAAACAATAAAATTCAATAAATTAAATCAATCATAATAGGAGAAAAAATGAGAAGAATTAGAAGAAAAGAAATGGCTGAAAGAAAAGCTAAAAGAGTAGAAAAAATTAGAAAAGAAGCTAAAAAAGCAGCAGCAAAAGCTGCACAAACAAAATAATAAAGAATTTGAGTTTAAACTCAAATTTTTATTTTAAAAAAATCAGTAATTTAATACTGATTTCTTTCTCTAATGTGTAATGTTTCTTGCTCAGTTAGTTTTAAAATAAAACAACTCATAAATAAATAATTTTACTAAGTCCGAAGTGAATAAAATAAAGTAATAAAAGGCAAATTGATAATTTAAACTTAAATTAAAATTCGGTATAAAAACAAAAACTATTAAAGTTAATCACAATATTTGACCAATTCCTGAACCAAATTGTAATATAGAAGTTAAATTATTTTTTCCTCCCGCTTCCATAGTTCTAACACTAGAACTAAAAATTATTCATATAGGATTAAATATAGCAATTGAAATTGATGTTAGTTGTATTTCTTTTAAATAATATGCTGAAGCTAACTCTTTTTGTTTATCAATTATATTTTGTGATACCCCTATTTGTTTTAATTGCTCTTCTAAACCAGTCTCAACACCAGAAGAAAAGAACTTCATAAAAGGAATAAATATAATTAAAATCGCAAATATACATGATAAACCTAATGCAATTACAAAATGAAATCCCTTTAATTCTTTAGCATTTTTCTTTGCTTCTTCAATTTCATTGTTTCCTAATTTTTTTCCAACAAACAACGTGACATTAGCACCTATAATCCCAAAAGTCGATGTAAAGATATTGGTTAATGATGTTGTTATTCCTAAAATAGCTGCAGAACCAAGTCCTCAGTACTCCTTATATTCTCCATAACCCAATGAACCAACTTTATAACCTGCTGCTCATAAAAAAGTTCTTATGGAAATAAAAACAAAGCTAGATGAAGATAAAAGAAAACTTGGTATTCTTTTTAAAAATAATATTCATATTTTTTTGCTAATCTTAAATATTTTTAAAGGATTTACAAGTGTTTTTTTACTTTTGAGTCCCATAAAAACTAAACTTACAGCTAAACTCACAATACCTGAACAAACAGTTGCTCATGCAGAACCAACAACTCCAAATTTTGGTATTAATGTTAAATTTAAAATTATATTTGTTAATAAACTAGTTAATGATATATATAATGAAATTCCACCATTACCTGTTTCTCTTAATAAAGAAATAGTAGTAAAAGAAATAGACATTAAAATTCAAGATATAACAATTATTTTTATATAATCTGTTGCTTGTTTTACAATATCTAAATAAGTTTGACTATGCTCTCCATTGACTATATTATTATCTTTTGCAATCGTCTTTATAAAAAATTCTGGAGATATTAAAATCATAATTGAAAATATAAGTCCAAAAGCAAAAGAAATTAAATATCTTGTTCTCAAAACTTCTTTTGTTTCTTTTGATTTTTTGGCGCCCCAAAATTGACCAAATAAAGGCATTCCAATTGCATTGTAACTTATTAAAATTCCACCAATAATTCCGGTGAATGCGTTTGCAAAATTTAATGCTGAAACACCACCTGAAATTCCTGTAACCATAAAATTATCAATAAAACCATTTAAAGATACTAAAAAACCGGACAATACTACAGGTATTGCGATTTTTGAATATAATTTTCAACGTTCTTTTGTAGAAGGGAAAAACGATAAAATGAAGGATAAAAATTTATTTCTCGTCGTTATCATTATTTTCTATTTTTCGAGTAATTTTTAATAATTTCAATAACTTTTTCTTCCACTTGCTCTTCATTTAAACCGTTGGTGTCTACTACAACATAATTTAAGTTAAATTCTTTACATAATTTTTCAAAATAAGGTTTGTAATTTCTGTGTAAAACTTCAAAATATTCTTTATTTTTTTCTCAATTGTCTGTTTCTACAGCTCTTTCTCTCTTGAAAAATCTTTCTTTAAATGTTTCAAAAGAAATATCTAAAAAAATTGCAAGATCAGGAAATTCTTCTGGTGTAATCAATTCTCTAAAAGCTAGTTCATATGCTCTCATATATTTAGGTTCTTTTTTTGCTAAATTTATTTGAGCAAAGATGTGATGTTCAATTGAAAATCTATCTAAGAAAAAAAATCCTTTTTCTTTGTTTTTTAGATTTCTTTCTTTAAATTTATTTAGTCTATCTGCAAAAATTGATGAATGGTTTTCAATAATGTATGTTTGAAAACCAATTGTCAAATTTTCTCTTTGTTCATATAATCACTTTAAAAATGTGTTGAAAACTTCGTCGTTTTCATTAAATTCTAATAACATTTCTGAATTTGGAAATTTTTTTACTAAAGATGATGTTAGTGTACTTTTTCCACTACTAATCATTCCGCTAATACCTATAACCATTTTATTTACTCCTTGTTTTTTTGTGTGTAATTTAATAATAAACATTTTTTTAAAAAAACAAAATAAAAAAAGCAATAATTTCAAAAAAACATTTTATAGAAATCTTTTTTTTATTTTTTGAAAATTTTTTTTATTTTTTTTGAAAAAAATATAAAATATTAACGTAAATAGCACATAGGAATAATATGAAAAAAAACGATAATACTTTTATTAAAAAAATTAAAAAACTTGAAAATGAATTAATTAACACTGGTGATAATAATCCTAAGAATTTTATTGATGTTTGTAAAAAGAAACCTTTTTCAATCTTTATGATGTTGGTTTCTTCTTTTCTTTTTACTTTTTCAATAGTAATTGTACTTGCAAAAGCTAAAACAATTCCTTCTGGATTAACAGCTATCCCAACTCTTATTACATATATTTTTAGTGAAACAAAACATTATTTTTCTTTACTTTACTTAGCACTAAACTTACCGCTAATCATTTTATTTTGAAAACATTTAAAAAGAAGTTTTATGTATTTAACGATAATTTGAATGATTTTTCAAAACTTATGAAATTTATTTTTTAATATAACAGTAGTTCATGACTTTTTAAGTAACCATATAACTGTTGAATCTGATAATTGAGATGTAGTAAAAGCACTAGAATTAAACACAGATTTATGACCTATTCTATATTATACCTTTTTAGGTTCTGTACTAATAGGAGTTTCAATTGGTCTTGCTTGAAAATTTGGTGGTTCAAGTGGAGGGACAGATTTTATTTCTTATTACTATTCAACTAAAAAAAGAAAACCAATTGGAAAAATATTATTTTCTATTTCTATTAGTATAGCTTTTGTTTCATTAGTACTTTTTGGAACACTTGGTTATTTTAATATTGGAGAAGGAAAAATACATAAAATTTTAGGAATTCAAGTTGTTTCCACTATTATGTATATATTCCTAACATCAATGATAGTAAACTTAATTTATCCAAAATACAAAAAAGTGGAATTAACTTTTCACACTTCTGAGCCTGAAAAAATTCTTGCTCATTTAAAAGTTATGAAATATTGACATTCCTATAATTTATGAGAAGGGATTTCTGGATATACAGGAAAACCAACATATAAAATCAAAACTATTGCATTATATTTAGAAGTAAAATACATTGTAAATGAATTAAAAAATGTTGATCCAAGCATTTGAATCTCTATCAAACCTGTTTTAGAAACAAGTGGTTTATTTGACACCTCAAGAATAGAATAATTTTTAAATTATTTTATTCTTTTTTTTACAGATTTTAATAAAATTATTTTATGGCAATAGCAATAATAGCAGAATATAATCCATTTCACAACGGACACAAATATCAACTAGAATATGTTAAGAAAAATTTCCCGAGTGACAAAATATACATCATACTTTCTGGAAAATATGTGCAAAGAGGGGAAATGGCAGTAGCTTCTTTTGAAAAAAGAAAAGAACAAGCACTTAAATATGGTGCTGATTTTGTTGTCGAATTACCCTTTGAATATGCAACTCAAGCAGCCCATATTTTTGCAAATGGTGCTTTAAAAATCATTAATGATTTAAAAATTGATAAACTTATTTTTGGAAGTGAATCAAATAATGTTGATAATTTATACAAAATTGCTGAAACCATTTATTATAATGAAGAAATTTATAATAAACTAGTTAAAAAATACTTAAAAGGAGGCTTTTCCTTTCCAAATTCCAGTGCAAAAGCGTTACAAACTCTAACTGGTGAAGAAATAAGATTACCTAATGATATTTTAGGATTAGAGTATGTTAAATCAATTGTCTTTAACAATTATCCAATTCAAGCCTTTTGTATGCAAAGGACAGTTGGTTTTCACTCAGAAACCACTTTTAATGAATTTGCTTCTGCAAGTTTAATAAGGAAAATGATTTTTGAAAAACAAGATATTTCTAAATATACGCCTATGAAATTTGATAAAATTCCTGATAGGATAGAAAATTATTATTCTAAATTTCAAGACATTGTAAGAAATACACCTGCAGAAATTTTGAAATTAAATCCAATGATTAGTGAAGGGATGGAAAATTTATTTAAAAAGCATATAGAAGAAAAAACTTATGATGAATTTGTAAATAAATGTAATTCCAGAAGATATACAAGTAGCAGAATCAAAAGAGTAATGCTTTATATTCTGCTTGAAAAACATAAAAAAGGAGATGAAAATGAGAACAAAAGATAAGATTTTAATTGTTTTTTTAACAATAATAACTTTAGGTTTTATTTGAATTTATTGAAAAAATAAATCCAAAAACAAAACAGAAAATCAATTATCAAAAAGCTATAAAACAAGCATAAATGTTACTTTGTTAATTGAACTTCTTGGTAAAAAAGAAAATATCAATAAGATAGAAAATAGTCATAAAAAAATTAAAATTTATTTAAATAACACTAAATTAGTTAAAGCTGAAGAAATACAAAAATTAAAAGGAATTTCAGGTGTTTTAGTTTCCAGTACTTATGTTAATTTAATAGTAGGAAACGTTGCTGAATACTTAAAAACAGAAATTGAAAATATAATGAAGTAAAAGGAAAAATATGAATATCAACTTTGATGTAATAAAGAAAAATAAAGAAAATTATAAAAGAATTTTAGATAACTTATTTGATGTAGATAGATTTGATACATCGCTTTTTGTTAACATAAATGATCATGATTTTATGGATGTGTTCAAATTATTTGATCAAAAACAGTTTGAAAAAATCTATACGCAAGCAAATTTTAGAGTTGCTTTAACTGAAAACAACTTAAAAAAAATAGTAAATGAAATAAAAAACGCTTCTTCAGTTGAAGAAGTTGAATCTATTTTTATAAAAAATAATGATATTTTAAGCGCAGAAACAAAAGTTAAATTACAAAAAGATTTTGATAAAGAAAATAAAGCATTACAATCCGAATTAAAAGAAAAAATACAGAAAAATAGTTACAAATGAAAGAAATTTTTAACCAAAGCAAGAAGTTTAAATAGTGAAAGAAACATTTGACCAATGCAGATAGGAATGCTTTTTGTTTCTGTGGAAATTGAAAAAAGAAAAATATTTGCTCCTTTATTTTTTAAAGAAGTTAATATCGATATTTCTAATTCACAAGCTTTTTTATTTTCTGATGGAGAAATTAAAATTAATGAGAAATTAATTTGAGTTTTAGAGAAAGGAAATTATTTACTAGGAGTAGATATAGATGTTTCTAGGTTATCTATTGAAGAATTAGAAAAAATTATAAAAACCAATTGATCAAATTTTAATATTAAAACTTTTAAAAATAATATTTCCAAAGTTAATGTGGATTTAATTGATAATAATTTACATTTTCACCCTGGTATGGTTTTAGGAATTTTTAACTCTTTTGGAAGTCATCAAAGAAAAATAATGGAAAAAATTATTGAAAATGATGAATTAGATGAAATTTTAGATGTTGACTTTAATAAAAATAATTACAAAAACAAAGTTAATAAAATAATTTTTAATAAAGTTTTTAACTTTGTAAAAATAAATAAAACTAATTATTCACAAGATAAAGCAACAGTATCAGCTCTTTCTCAAAATACCATAATTTGAGGACCTCCAGGTACTGGAAAATCACAAACTATTTCTAATATTATTGCTAATATTATTATTTTTGATAAAAAAGGTCTTGTTGTTTCTCAAAAAAAAGCTGCTTTAGATGTTTTAAAAGATAGAATGAATAAGTTATCAATTTTTTGCTTATTTATTTTAAATGATAATTCTATGAATAAAGCAACGTTTTATAAACCTATAGAAAAATTAATTAATATATTAGAAAATTTTGAAAATAAATCCAATATTGAATCATTGAAAATTATTTATGATGATGAAAAAGAATATATAGATTTATTTAATAAATTTGCTAATAATGAAAATCTTGAACAAAAAATTGAAAATTATTCTTTTATAAAGAAAAATGTGACATCTTTGTCTCCAAATACAATTGAATCTTTATATAAAATTAGTAAAAATATTAGTATTAATACAGATGATTTTAAAGAAAATATTAAAAAATTAAAGTGAGCTATTTTAGATGCAAAATCAGGAAAGAAAAACAATTTCTTTCAAAAAATTTTTAAAAAATTAACCGATGAAGATAAACAAGATATCGAAATTATTAAAAAAGAAATTAACAATTTTAATGGAAATTTAAAAGAAATAACCGACAAATTAAGTTATTTAACTCCACAAGAATTAAGTGACATTAATACTTTCTATGAATTTGTTTTTGAAAACTCAAAACAAGATATTTCCAATGAAGAACAACTTGTAAACTTTACTTTTTATAGATTATTTAAAAAACTAGAAAAAATTAATCAAAATAAAGAGATGAAAAAACTTTATTCAAAATTTGTTCTTGCAGTTAGAACAAAACATAGAGATCCTTATAAATTCGTTCTTGAACACCACCAAATTATTAAAGAATTGTATCCAATTATTATTTCTTCAGTAGATACAGAACTAAGTAAGTGGGAGAAAAATGAATTTGACTATGTTATTTTGGATGAATCATCACAAATATTTATTGAAAAAGCATTTCCAATACTTTATTTAGCAAAAATCAAAATTTTTGCTGGTGATGATAAACAAATGCAACCCACAAGTTGATTTTCAACACGAAGTAATGTGGAAGATGCTGAACTCGGGAATATTGAATCAATCTTAAATTATGCAGTTTTTAAAGGCGTTTATAGTATTTTACTAGATAAAAACTATCGTTCTAATTATGCTTCATTAATGACTTTTTCATCAAAACATTTTTACAATTCAGAACTTGATGTAATAGATAAATTTAATACAAAAAATCATGATTCAATTAAAGTTATTCAAACAGATGGTTTATGAGAAAATAAAATCAATAAAAAAGAAGCAGAAATTGCAATTGAACAAACAAAAGAGAATCTAAATAAATATAAGAAAATTATTCTTTTAACCTTTAATAGTTCGCAAAGAGAATATATAGAAAATCAAATTTTAAACAATCATCCAGAATTAGAAGAAGCTCTAATTAGTGAAAAAGTTTTATTGAAAAACATAGAAAACATTCAAGGGGATGAAGCCGATTTATTAATAATTTCTGTTGTTTATGATAAAACTACCGCATTACATACTACTTATGTTTCCCGTTCAGGTGGAAAAAACGCTTTAAATGTTGCTGTTTCAAGAGCAAAAGATAAAATAATTGTAATTAAATCTCTAAAAGCAGAAGAAATTGAAAATACTAATCAAAATGAAGATATTGCTTTATTTAAAAAGTGATTATTATTTTTAGAATTAACAAATGAACAAAGAACCAACTATTTAAACTTAGAACTTAAAGATGAAGATGAAAGTAATAATAATAATAAAGTCCAAATCCATAATAAATTAAAAGAAGAAATTTATGATACTTTTGAATCTGATTCCTTTTTTGAAACTCAAAAATTATATGTAAAAAAAGATTTTTCTATTGGTAGTCAAAATATTGATTTAGCAATTACTAATGAAAAAAATAAAATATTAGTAGCATTTACGATCGATGATTATAGTAGCTATAATTCATATGAAAACTATATAATCAATAAAGATAAAAATAATTTTTTAAAAGCTAAAAATTACAAAATAATCGAAATAAAAAAAATAGATTGATTAATTAATAAAGAAACAATTATTAACAATATAAAAGAAATGATTTCTAGAGATGATAACTAAAATATTTTTTTATAATCAAAAAGGTGAAGGTGTTGGTTTATGAAATCAAAAACCTGTATATTTACCTTTTACAATTTTAAATGAAACTGTGGAATTTACCTTTATAAAAGAAGAAAAAAATTATTATATAGGTAAGGTTACAAAAATAATAATAGCAGATAAAAATAGAAATCTTGAAATCCCTAAAAATGCAGATTTTATAGGTGGATATGAATTAATGCATATGAATAAAGAAGCAGAAAAAGAATACAAAATTTATAATTTAATTTCTGTATTTAAACAAATTGCAAAAATAGATTTAAATCAATATAAAATTAATTATTTTCAAGGAACAAAAGAGTTAAGATATCGAAATAAAATCACTTTATTTGATGGTGGATTAAAAAAGAAAAATTCAAATGAAATTTTCTATTTAGACGATTTCTTATTAACAGATATAAAACCATTTAGTAAACAAAAAGGGAAAATTATTATAAGAAAACTTGAAACACAAATTGAAGGACATAAAAAAGACAATATCTTTACATTTGATAATTTTCAAAACCTTCGTTTTAAGGTTTCTATTGGTTCTTTTTACCAAGTAAATAAAGAAGTTGCTCTTGAAGCTTATTCCAGAATTAAAAATTTTATAGATCAAGATGCTAAAGTGATAGATTTATATTCAGGAATTGGTTCAATTGCTTGTTTTATAAGTGACAAAGTTAAAACTATTGAAGCGGTTGAAATAAACAAAAATTCATATAAAGATATGTTATACAATATCGACTTAAATAAAATAAATAATATTATTCCTTTCAATCAAGATGTTTATAAATATTTAAAAAATTTAAACTCTTTAGAAGGAAAAACTATAATAGTAGATCCTGATCGTACTGGTTTAAAGAAAGAAGTAATAAATGAATTACAAAGGTTATTACCTTATAAAATCATTTATTTATCTTGTAACATCGCAACACAAGCATATGATATTTCCCTTCTAAAAGATAACTATAAAATTGAATATATTGAAATTTTTAATATGTTTTCTAAGACTTTCCACATTGAAAATTTAATAGTTTTAACCAAAAAATAAAATATGTTATAATAAAAACTCCATCTTATTTAAGTGGAGTTTTTTATGTTTATTAACTTAAAGCATAAATCAATTCTTTAATAAATTATTTATAGGATTAAAAAGTAATATTTATATTCTCAAATTTTTAACTTGGATTGTTTTGTTGTTTTTCATTTTCTATTTGTGCTTCTTGTAACGCTTGTTCTTTAAGTGTGTTTATTTTTCCAATAGTATTTGTTTCTTCACTTCTTAAAGCATCTAAATAATATGATCTTCTTTCACTAGGTAAATTTGTGGTACTATGACTTACTTCATATATAGCGTCAGATTTTTCGCTTTTGAAATGATTATTAGTATATTCTATTATTTCATCTTCTATGTATTGTTGCGTACCCCTTTCATCTTTGCTGTCAAGAAATTCCTGAAATGTTTCTTTTTGAGGATCTCCTTCTAGTTTAAGAATTACTTCTTTTGCTTTTTCTCTTAAATCTTCAATAATTTTATTTATTTTATCTGCTTGTGTTTTTAGTTCATCATAAGTAGTTGCTGAATCTATAGCATTAGAAGATTCATTTCTAGATTCACTCCCTTCCCTTAATTTGTAAATTAAACCTTTAACTTCTGCTCTATAATATCTTAATTTATTTTTTTGTTTGTCTCTGGTTTCTGTTGCTTCATTTTTAATTTCTTCTAATTTAGTTACATTAGGTGCTAAAGAAAGTTTATTAATTAACTCTTCTTTTTTAGATTTGAACTCAGCATTTGCTTCTGCATCACTACCATCTATACTATCAATAACTTCTCTAACTTCCTGTACTTTTTCGTTAAATTTGGTGTTTGATTCATTTATGATTTTTTGCAACTCTGTTTGATTTTCTCTGTTAGTTTCAATTCGTTGATTTAAAGAATCATAATCACTATGTCCTACTAATTTAATAATGGATGCTTCAGCTTGATTTAATGAAGTTGCAAGTGATTTTTGTGCACTTTCTTTAGCTTTAGTAATTTCTTCCAAAGTTGAATTATAATTATTAACAATATTTAATAAATTAGTTTTTTCTTCTCCTTCTGTTACATTTTTTGCTATTATAATAACTTTTTCTTTTTCCTGCTCATTTATTGCGTTTGATTTAATAACTTGAACTTTATCAATAGTATTTGCGGATATTAACTCATTTGTTAACTCTTCTTTTTTAGTTTCATTAATTAACTTAGCAATTTCTACTTCTGCTTCTTTTTTAGCAATTGCTAATTCTTTAGCCAATTGTTTTTCAATTTCTTGTTTTACTTTATTTAATTCTTCAAGAGTTGTTGCTGAATCAACTTTTGATTTAAGATTTGTTTTAATATCATTGTCTTGAATTTTATCTGCTCGAAGATGATTCTTTCTTTTCTCTTCATTTAATTCTTCTTGTTGTTTTGCTTTTGCCTTATTTATTATTAAGTTAATTTCATCTCTAGAAGTAGCATTATTTAATTGATTATTTAAATCTGCTTTTGTAGTTTCATCAATTATTTTTACTATTTCTCTTTTAGCTTGTGATTTTAAAACTTCGAGTTCATTTTCCAAATCTATGGATATTTCCTTTTTAATCGTATTAATTTCTTCAATTGTAGTTACTGAATTAATTCTTTGTTTATATTTGGATTTCTTATTTTCATCAAGTAGTTTATCTGCTTCTAAATTAGCTTCGGCTTTTGCTTTTGTATAATCACTTTGATTATTATTTTTACTGTTTCAAAAAACAGCTGTAGTTGTTCCTATTGATGTTGCAAGTGCTGTTAATGCTAATCCACTTATTAGAACTTTTACATTTGGTTTTGCCATAATTACCTCTCTTTTTATTATTTTATTTTTAATAATATTCTTTAAAATATAAGTTATATATTATCTTTGAATTGCAAGAATAATTACTACTACAAATAAAATTATGTATGCGATTCAATAAATAATTGTTGTTCAAATAGATCTTCTTGTTCAACCACTTGTTAAAGCAGAAGTTTGATCTGATTTTTCTACTTTTTGCACTACGTTGTTTTTAAATACTAAGAAATGTGATTTATTTAAACTGTAGTTTTCAATAACACCATATTTATAATTCTTTTCTTCCACAAATCCTATGTGTTTGTTTTCATAATTGATGAAAGACAACTCGTGTGATAATTTATTTTTCTTATAGTAAATTGCATTTTCATCTGAGTAGAATAACTCTTCTGAAACTTTAATTTTTTCCATTAATTTATCACTTGATTCTTTAGTTGCTTTTTTAACTAAAAGTAATAGTTTTTGTGAATAATCATCTTTAAATGCTTGATCTAATGATTCTAATGCTTTAGATACTAAATCTAATTCACTTTTGATTTGGTTATTGTCTTGAGTTGATGTAATCATTGTTTCATCATAAGAAGAAGTAATTTTTTCAAGTTTTTGTGAATATACTGCTAATGCTTCAAGTTGTTTTGAAGGAGCTAGATTATAGGAGTTTGAGTATTTTGTTGGTTCTTTTTTATCTTCGTTAATATAAACTTCTTTAACTACTTCATTTACCACTTCTTTTTCAATATATACTGGAACTTCTTTAACTACTTCCTTAACTACTTCTTTTTCAATATATACTGGAACTTCTTTTACAACTTCCTTAACTACTTCTTTTTCTACAAAAACAGGTTTCTCTTTTTCAACAATAACTTTTTCTGGTTCTTTATCTAAAGATTCAAGAATTTTTTTCTTTAAGTTTTCAATTTCTTTTCTTAAAGCTTCTTTATCAGAATTGCTGTCTCTTAATTTTTCCATTAAAACAGCAATTTCTTTTGCATAAGATCCATTAGAATTTTTAAATAATTCTTCAAGATCGGCCATTTGTCTGTTTAATCTTTCTATTTCTCTATCTTTGCTTGAAAGTTTTCTTTCTGGAATGTAATCATCATTTGCTGGGAAGTATGTTTTGTGATCAGCAAGAATTTTGTAATCAACTATTTCTTTTAAGAATTGATCTGCTTGTTCTTGATTTCTTAATCTTGAAGTTGGGAAGATGTAAAATTCTTCCATTGCTTCTTCATACTTGATATCTCCATCAAATTTTTCTGTGTTTAATTCAAATTCAAAACCATCTTCAGTTTTATCCATAATTAGTAATCCACCAAAGATTCTTTTTTCTGTTTGGAATCAAATTGCACTTTCATATCCTACTGCTAAGAATCAGTTCATAGCTTCTTTTCTTGTTTTAAATAAAGCTAATCCGTGTTTTAGTTTTGGGTGTTTTAACACTCATGGGTAAGTTTTAGAGAATTTTTTATCAAAGTCTCTATTAAATTGGCATAATAAACGTTTCATAATTTTCCTTTTATTTGTTTTATTTCTTTTGGGATAAAATATAATACTTCATCTAATTGGTTCTTTTATTTAAATCTTTTTAAACTTTATTTAAATTAGTTATTACTTTATATTAATCTTGATTTATTTAAATATTTTTTAAAATATTAATCCTTTTTAAATAACGAAAAAACAACTTTAAAATTACTTTTAAAATCGTTTTTTATAAAATTAAAAACAAGAATAATAAAAAAATTAATAAGAAAGTTCTATATATATATATATATATATATCCTTAAATGAAATATAAAGTGCACCAGTGTTTTTATAACCTATTTGTATTTTAT